>JAHEEH010000070.1 GCA_024640835.1 Bacteroidota bacterium | reverse complement strand
CACCTCGCGACCCAGGAGATCAAAGACGGACACGCGTGCGTCTTCGTACTGCCCGGTCGATACGGCGACCGTGGCCGGACCGCTCGCGGGATTGGGGTACGGTGCGTCCAACTGCAGCCTGAAGTCCGCAGGCTCGCCGAGCGTGACGACGAATTCGTCCGAATACGAGATGCCTCCGTCCACGCCGAGGCCGGCGAGACGGAACATGTGCACCCCCTCATCCAGCCCGCGGATCCGGACTTCGTATTCCAGCGGCTGCGACGACCAACCGGAGGCCGGCACGTACGCCGCGCGGCGGTACCCGTCCTGCTCCAGGTGCTGGATCTCGAAGCCGTAGTAGCCGGACTCGCTGGTCGTTCGCCAGTTGAAGACGAGTTCGAGCCCCTGGACCTCCACCTCGATGGACTCCCGCTCGATGGCCAGGCTGGTATTGCTCACGACGTCCCATCCGGTCCTGGTCGAGCCGCCACGTGTACCGTCCGGGTTGATTTCCCAGTATTCGATCTCGATACGTCGGTACACGAGTGCGATCTCCTCGTATAGAACGGCATCCTCGCCTCCGGAGACCTCGTACGAGGTGATGAACACCTGCTGCAGCGTGACGACGAGATAAGGTTCTGTCGTCCCGCTCCGTACAAACTCGAAGGTGGCACCGGGGACGGGTTCTCCCGTGTTCAGGTTCAAGAACAGCAGCGGCGACGACTTGTCCATCCGCTTGGCGAGCTTGATCGGCTCGTGGGCGGCCACGGATGCACCGCCACCGCCTCCCAGGTTGACGGCGGCGGTCAGCGCATGCTGGTAGGACAACACGTCAATCCAGTCCCTGTGGCGCTCATCCTTCGACTCGCCATCGATTCCCTCGAGCTTGAGGAAGACTCCGGACGCCTGGCCGAAGGCCATTGGAACGGTCGCAAGTGCGAGAAGGAGGATGACGCCGAGTCCGTAGCACGTTCTTTTCATGGTCCTGCCTCATCGATTGGTGTGAAGGTGCTCATCGTGTCGCGGTCCTGGTCCACCCTCCGGGGGCGTGCAGCCGGGCCCAGGGACGAAGGTCTAGTCGATCCGCGTGCCGCTCATCCAGAGCGTGTCCTCGGCGCCGGGGAGGCGGGCCTCGAAGGAGTCGACCTTTCCGGAGTCGTCCTTGGTGAACTCGAAATAGACCATGCCGCCGAAGTTGTTGGCCGGTTCGCCGTTTATGAGTTCAACGGGGTACAGCACCTGGTCGACCTTGGGGAAGAACGCCAGGTCGTGGGGATCGCTGTACGGGCCGATGTCCATCCAGGAATGGAGGAAGCCGTTCTCGTACACGAATTCCACTTCGACCGGACCCTCGTAGATCGTGAACGGCGGGATTTTCACGACGTCCACGAGGTACTTGCCCACGTAGGGGCGGGCATCGGCGGCCGAAAGGTTCTCCATCGGGGTCGGCTGGACACGGACCGACATGTCAGCGGCCGTCGCGCCCCACTGAAGGCGAAGGACCGCGTCGTCCGCCACCACCGAGGGAAACTGGAACGTCAGGGTTTCCAGCTCCGCCGACACCTCGTGCGGCGAAACGGGAATCAGGATCTCCAGCTCGTCGGCCGTGGGATGGGGACCGTGGAAACGCTGCCATGTCTCGTCGAGGCCAACACGCCACGCGTCCGGAGCATCGAACGAGACCCACACGGAGTACTTGCCGGTCGGGACGGCGACCTCGTTGATCGTGATGTCCTTGCTGACTTCGAGGGTGGTCGCCATGTTCGCGCCGGGCGTGATGATCTCGCCATACGGCATCACGCCGCCGAACAGCGGTGCACGTCCACGCCGCGACGGGCGCGAGTAGTCGATGGTGATGACGGTGCCGTCGATGGTCTGGGAGAGGGTCGAGCGCTCGCTGGCGACGATCTGACCGGTTGCGGTGCGCGAGGGCAGGCCGATCACGAGAACGGCGATTGCCGCCAGGGAGACGGCAAGGGCATGGGATTGCTTCATGGTTCCGGGGCCGGCGGGTGCCGGACGTTCTGGGGGTTGCCTGACCGGCCGGACAAGGGGGTACGTGCCCGGACGTCGTCCCTATTATAATGAAGGACGTGTAAAGGTGCATTTCCCGGCAGGCACCGGGCGGGGCTGCTACCGCGTCAGCACCAGGTCCCGCGGGTCGTCCCCGTCCAGCTGCGTCGAGGAGGACCAGATATCCGGATCCCACGCCGGGGCACTCTGGCGGTCGCCGACCCGGAGGCTGTACGTGCCCTCCGAAAACGTCCCGGTGTACCGGGCCATCGCCCAGGCGCAGCCCTGGAGCGTGAGCGTGACGGAATCGCCATCAAGGGTACCCGCGGCACTGAAGGGGAGCGTCGCGGTCTCGTCGGTCGTCTGCGGTATCCATGCGCGGTGACGGCGCCGGCGTATGGTGCACGAACCCGAGCCGCCGAGCTCGTTGCCCGTGCGGGTCATCGTGATCGATCCGTCGATCCACGCCTGCAGGTCTTCCACGCCTCCCACGCTGGGCTCGACCACACGCGTCAGGCGGAACCACGTGGATTCGATCGTGAACCGGCCCGTGGGATCGGTCGGATCGACCGTATCGCTCCCGCCGGAATCCGACGAATCGCAGGCCGAGACGAGGAGAAGTGCGACGAGTAGCGTGCGAAGCGGCATGGCTGTGCAGGGATTCCGCCCTTCACGTTCCACCTCCCCGGACGTTCCGGAATGGCCTACCTTCGGATCGCCAACGAACGTAGGCCCGTCATGCTGCTCCTGGTCCTGGTTTCGACCGTGCTCGCCGCCCCGGGGCCAGGCGGCTGCGAAGTGCTGTACGGATGGATGGACCGTGCCGTCGAGGCGTATCCGAACGGAATCCCGGCGCGGATTCCGGCTGCGGATCTCCCGGAGGGTCCATCCGGCTTCGCGTTCGGCCTGGAGGGTGGCGCGATGGCGGGCGGTCCATCGGAGGCGGAGTTCGTGGTGGTTCCTGCCGATCCAGGCGCAACCGATGGCGGAGTCCTCCGAAACGCGTGGCTGGCGTGGGTGGAGCAGTGCGTGGAAAGCGGAAGGAGCGACTGGTCGGGAAGTGAAGAGGATCTCGAGGCCCGGGTTCAGGTGCCCGCCATGAAAGCCATGGGGCAGTTTCCGTTGGAGGCCTACATCCGGGAGGAGAGGTCCTATGCGGGGCTGCGGTACACCCACGCCGGATCGGGAGCCCTCCTGGAAATCATCACCGACCCGACCGAGATCGCCTCGAGGTCCGTGGCGGTCGGGTATGACGGTCCGGCCATCGTGCTGATCCTGCGGATCGTGGCGGGTCAGTAGCCCACGGAGCGGGCGTCGAACGCCCGTGAATCGGCCGCCCCGTACCGCATGCCGTCCCCGGGATCGATCAGTATGCCGTGGGCGTGGCCCTGCTGGGAGTACGTCCAGACCTCGTGTCCCATCAGCTCGTAGAGTCGCCTGGTGTCGGGCGAGATGCCCCAGGCCTCGACACGGGTGTTGTCGGGAAGCCACTGGTGGTGGATGCGGGGAGCTTCCACCGCCTGTGCGACGTCCATTCCGTGGTCGATGACGTTCAGGATGACCTGCAGGACCGTATTGATGATGGTCCGCCCACCCGGGCTTCCGATCACGAGAAACGGCTTGCCGTCCCTGGCCACGATGGTGGGAGTCATGGACGAGAGCATGCGCTTTCCGGGTCGCACGAGATTCGCATCGGTTCCGATCTGGCCCGATCGCGTCGTTCGCCCGGGAACCGGGTTGAAGTCGCCCATCTCGTTGTTGAGCAGGAAGCCCGTGCCAGCGGCAACGAGTCCCGAGCCGTAGCCATATTCCAGGGTATAGGTCAGTGAAACGGCGTTCCCCTCCGCATCCACGACGGAGAAATGGGTCGTTTCCTCGCTTTCCGCCGGGAGGTAGGACGACGAGAAGGCCGACGAATCGCTGGGGGAGGCCTGGAACCAGTCGATGGAGGACCGCAGGCCGGCCGCGTGTTCCTTCGAGAGCAACCGATCCACGGGCATTTCGGGATTGAAGAGCGGATCGCCGAGGTGTTCCGCCCGGTCGGCGTAGGCCCGTCGCATGGCCTCGGTGAGGAGATGGAGATACAGCGCCGAGTTGTGGCCGATCTCCTCGAGATCGAATCCCTCGAGAATGTTGAGCATCGTGACGACCGCGACGCCACCCGAGCTCGGAGGCGACATCGACCAGACGTCGTAGCCGCGGTAGGTCCCGTGGACGGGCATCTGTTCGATGGCCTCGTACCGGGCGAAGTCCTCCTCCGTGATCATGCCGCCGTTCCGACGCATGAAATCGGCCACGAGCTCCGGCGTTTCGCCCCGGTAGAATCCGTCCTTCCCCTCGTCGCGGATTCGCTCCAGGGTGCGAGCGAGATCGGGCTGTTTCCAGGTCTCGCCGGGCTCGTAGACCTCCTGTCCGTCCTTGAGGAAGGCTTCTCGGGTCGGGCCGTACAGGGGATCGGTGTTCCGGGTCAAGCCTCGCAGGAAGCCCTGCATCGCCCAGGTGGAAGGGAAACCGTCGGAGGCCAGGCGAACGGCCGGCTCCACCAGGTCTCGCCACGGGAGGCGCCCCAGTCTCTGGTGTGCAAGCCACAGGCCCGCCACCGTCCCGGGGACGCCCACGGCGAGGGGGCCCTCGTGGTTGGAATTGTCGACGATCTCTCCGTCCGGGCCCAGGTACATCGTCTCCGTGGCGGCAAGAGGGGCTTTCTCGCGGAAATTGAACGAGGTGACCTCGCCTTCGGCCCCGTGATACACCAGGAACCCGCCACCGCCGATATTGCCGGCTACGGGATACACGACGGCCAGGGCAAAGGCGGATGCAACCGCCGCATCGACGGCATTGCCACCCTGCTTCAACACGTCCGCGCCCACCTCGGATGCGAGATAATGACTCGTGACCACCATGCCGTGGCGGGCAGGGGCGGGAGTGCGACCCGACTGGGCGACCGAGGACGCGGGAAGGAGGGCGATGATCGCGAGAAGCGCGATGCGACGAGTGGCCGACATGGAGTCTCCGTGGGCTGCGACGGCCACGAATATACGAGCGGCGCACAGCCGCGGAACCGGCGATGCGGCCGATCTCAGCGTGGTCTGACGTGCGCCCGCGCCTCTTCCTGCGCGTCGGCCTCGAGATTCAGCACGTCCACGGTCTCCAGGTACAGCCGTCGGGCGCACTCCATGGTCTCGGCGATGCAGAGGACGCCCAGTTTCCCGTACTGCGACAGGGCACCGATCAGGTGGAATACGACCCCTTCCTGCGTCGCGCCGTGAAAGTGCAGTCCGTGCCAGACGGCGATGTCGGTGAGATCCTCCGGGGTCATGCCCCGGTATCTCTCGCTGACTACGTTGTCGGACGCGTAGTAGCATCGCACGGGGCCGTTGGGGGTGAAGTACTGGCCGGTCTCCGGGTCGAAGACCCCGTCCGTCAGGTACTGCAGCATCATGAAGGGGTGCGTGGTACCCCCCTTGCGCAGGTTGACTTCGACCGCGAAGTGCTTCCACCCCTCGTCGGTGGGGAGGGACACGAAGTCGACCGAAAAGCGCCCCATGACGCCGTCGGACGCCAGCTCGTCGGCAACCCGCAGTCCGCGGCTCTGGATTTCCAGGCGGTAATCCGGGTCCGCCGGAAAGGAACAGCCCTGGAAGACCTGGCCGGAGGGACCGCCGAGAAGCTGGTCATGCGTCGAAACGACGGACGTGACCCCGAGGGGGTCGACGCTGCCCTGCATCGAAGGCGACCGCTTGCCCGGGCCGTCCACGAATGCTTCCACGACACCTCCCATCCGGTTGAACCGGGCGATGTACGCATCCCACGTCTCGCCGTGCGCTTCGAATCGGAGCCGGTCGGGAAGCCGGCTGCGGATCCAGGGCAGGAGCGCAGAACCCCTCGGTGCGTTCTCGAATGCGAATGTGGCGTTGCCCTCGCCGGAGAGGCCCTCGTTCAGCTTGACCACCGCCCGCTTCAACCCCGGCTCACGGCCGCGCAGCTCCGCCAGTGCCTCGGAAATCTCCTCGGCGCCGCCCAGGTCTTCGAACCCCGGAGGGGTCTCGATGCCCGCCCGTTCGAACAGGTGTCGGCTGCCGCTCTTGGTTCCGAGGGGACAGCGCTCGGGGTCGCAGCCGTAGAGCGGTATGTCGAGCCAGACCGCGAGCGTCCTCTCCAGGCACGTGGAATTGTACACCGTGAGATGGGCGATGCGCGGGTCGGGAATCAGGTGGCGGATTCTGCGAACCAGGCGCGGCCGCTCCAGGAGCTTTCGCGTGAGCGGCACCGGCGACGTGTCGTAGGCCGACAGCAGTTCGAGTCGCTTCCGGGCATGGCTGACCGGCACGCCCGGCAGCAGATGCAGATAATAGTCTATGATCGAGGGGGCGATCGGCTGACTCGTGACGTAGACCACCCGCGTGTTCGGGAGCCGAAGCATCATCAGCATGAAGAGCAGCCGCTCCTCGTAGTACTGGACGCCGGAGATCTTCTCCAGCAGCTCGGGATTCATCGACAGGCTCGGCACCACGACGACGGTTCGCGGAGCGAGCGGGTCCGGGAAGAGGTCCTGGAACTGGGATACCAGGCGCGCCTGGAGCCGGGCAAAGATCTGACGCTCTTCCTCGGATCCGGGCTGAGGAAGCTGCAGCGCCCGATCGAACGGCTCGATCGGGTGGGCCTCGGCAAGGCGCGGAAGATGCAGCATGGCGCTGCGCGTGCGGTCCGTCTATACGAGAATAAACGCCCGACACCCGACAAGCGCGAATCGGTTGCCGAACCGCGCCGGCAGCGCACTCAGTGGATCAGGCGTCCTGTCGGGTCGGGGCTCCAGGACTGCAGGGTGCGGACGTAGTTCGCCCGCTCGAAGGCAGCCGGCTCGGCCACGTGCTGCTGGCTCATGCTTCCCTGCATCTGCGCCACCGACGCGTAATCGCGCTCCTCCATCCAGAACTGCATCGCTTCCAGGATCTCGCGCAGTCGGCCGACCCCGTTCGCGAGGAGCTCGGAAGCCAGCATGGTCACCCGCGCGCCGGCCATCAGCCCCTTCAGCACGTCCTCGAAGGTGTGCACGCCGGACGTGAGCGCGAAGTCGATGGGCACCCGCCCGAAGAGGACCGCGATCCAGCGCAGGGGAAGCCGGAGCTCTTCCGACGTGCTGAGTACCAGGCGTGGTACGACGTCGAGGGCCTCCAGGTCGAGGTCGGGTTGATAGAACCGGTTGAAGAAGACGAGGCCCCGGGCCCCGGCTTCGGCCAGGCGAAGGGAGATGTTCGGGATGGACGAGAAGAAGGGGCTCAGCTTCACCGCCACGGGAATGCCGACGGCGCCTGCGACGTCGGCCACGACGTCCACGTACATCTGCTCGACGGACGCACCGGTCAGATGCGGCTCCGTGGGCACGTAGTAGACGTTGAGCTCGAGCGCATCGGCCCCCGCCTGCTCGATCTGCTTCGCGAAGCCGGTCCAACCGCCCACGGAGACCCCGTTCAGACTCCCGATGATCGGAATCGAGACCGATTCCTTCGCGTGCCGGATGTGCTCCAGGTACGCGTCCGGGCCCACCACGTACGATCCCGCCTCGGGGAAGTACGACAGGGCCTCCGAGAAGCTCTCGGCTCCGTACGTGAGAAAGTGATCGAGTTCGAGACTCTGCTGCGT
Source organism: Bacteroidota bacterium (assembly GCA_024640835.1). GTDB lineage: Bacteria > Bacteroidota > Rhodothermia > Rhodothermales > UBA10348 > JAHEEH01. Next base: position 269 of record JAHEEH010000070.1, on the reverse strand, counting down.
GAGCTGCTCCTCGAACAGGGAGTGCATGACCACGGCCCCGGCGCCGGCATCCTCCATGCGTCGGATGGAGTTCACCGAGTGCGAGAGGGGCGAGGCGGAGGGAACGAGCGGGTTCCGCAGGTTCAGGCCGAGATAGGTGGTGCTGAGATCCATTGCCGGTCGGGGCTATAGGTGTCGTTCGATGTCCGGAGCGAGGGGATCAGCCCTGGGGTGGACGCTTGGGACCCGGAGGCAGCGTGGGCTTGCGCGGTCCCGGCGTGGGCGGGGCG
>JAHEEH010000478.1 GCA_024640835.1 Bacteroidota bacterium | reverse complement strand
ACGTACACTGCATAGTTCAGGTCACCGTTGTCTTACGTTCATCCCGGAAATGCAGATACCTGACCCGAGCCCGCTCGGCCTTGCTCTTGCGCTGGTCACGTTGTCCTCTGCGGCCCAGCCCGTGCGCGACACGCTGTCCTCGGGCTGGCAGTTCACCCGCGACTCCGTGTCCGTCGAGGTGGCGGCCGCACCTGATTTCGATGATGGATCGTGGCAGGCCGTCCGTTTGCCGCACGATTGGGCCATCGCCGGTCCGTTCGATCCGGAGGCCGACGGATCCACGGGCAAGCTGCCGTGGCGGGGCCAGGGGTGGTACCGCCACACGCTGGATCTCGACGCGGTCGATGCCGGCAAGCGGGTCTACCTGGATTTCGACGGCGTGATGGCCTTCCCGAAGGTCTATGTGAACGGCGAACTGGCGGGCGAATGGGACTACGGGTACACCCCGTTCCGGATCGATGCCACCGAGTTCGTCCGGTGGGGGGAGACCAACACGCTCCTCGTGCACGTCGACACGGACGGGTGGGGCTCGCGGTGGTACCCGGGCGCCGGTATATACCGTGACGTCACGCTCACGATCGCCGAGCCCGTGCACATTGCACCCTGGGGAACGAGGATCTGGACGAACGGAAACGAGCTGGAGGGAATGCCGGCCAACACGGCGTACGTCGAGACGACGCTGGAAAACCACCGGACCGACGTGCAGATCGTGACGCTGGCGCTCCGCCTGATCGGCCCCGATGGCAAAATGGTGGACGTTCTGCCGCGGACCGTCAGGGTTCCGGCGGGGAACAGGACGACCGTGCGGGGAACGTTCCGGGTCGAGGATCCGCTCCTGTGGGACGTGGACCATCCGCACCTGTATACCGTGCAGACGATCGTATCCAGCCATGACGGGCTGCTCGACGAGTCGACCACGCGGTTCGGCTTCCGCACGTTTGCGTTCACCGCGGACGACGGATTCCACCTGAACGGCCGCCGCGTCCAGCTCTACGGCGTGAACAACCATCACGATCTCGGTCCGCTCGGTGCGGCCTTCAACCGGACCGCCGCCGAACGTCAGCTCCGGATCATGAAGGAGATGGGAGTGAATGCGCTGAGGACGAGCCATAACCCACCGGCGCGCGGGTTGATCGAGTTGTGCGACGCTATGGGCATCCTGGTCTGGGACGAGTTCTTCGACAAGTGGGACCGGACCGCCGGCCGGCCCGACCTGCAGCCCCCGCTGTCCGAGTTCGGCCATCGCCACATCCGCAACGTGGTGCTGCGTGATCGCAATTCACCAAGCGTCGTGCTGTGGTCCATCGGCAACGAGTTGGGGGGAGACGACGACGCCGACGGCATCAACCCCGTGCGGATGGCCATGATGACGGGATTCGTCCGTGCCTACGACAGCACCCGTCCGGTCGGCATGGGCAATCACATCCAGGGGCTGGTGGACGGGTTCAATTTCGCCAGCCTGGACGTGAACGGGTGGAACTACGCCCGCCGGTACGCCCGGAACCTGGAGGTCTGGCCAAGCCAGCCGATCGTCTACAGCGAATCGGCCTCCGCGCTCAGCACGCGCGGGTATTTCGAGCCCGACCTTCCCTTCCGGGCGACCGATTACGGTACGTCACGCCAGGTCTCCAGCTACGATCTGTCGGCTGCCGCGTGGTCTGACATTCCGGACCACGAATTCCGCCTGATGGAATCGGACCGGTTCGTGGCGGGAGAGTTCGTCTGGACGGGATTCGATTACATGGGAGAGCCCACACCGTTCAACAGGGATGCGCGCAGTTCGTACTTCGGCATCGTGGATCTGTGCGGCTTCCCGAAGGACCGCTACTTCCTGTACCGCAGCTACTGGCGTCCGGAGCAGACGACCATCCACATCCTGCCGCACTGGAACTGGCCGGATCGATCGGGGCAGAACGTGCCGGTATTCGTCTATACGAACGGGGACTCGGCCGAGCTCTTCCTGAACGGCCGCTCGCTGGGTAAGCGCCGCAAGGGAGAGGTGCCCGAGCGCAGCCCCGATCTTGCCAACGGGTCCGCCCGGGCGATGGCGTCCAGCGAGGCTGAACCGGCAGTCCTGGCGGTCGACGGGGACCTGGGCACCGGATGGCGGGCCGTCCCGGGCGATTCGACGGCGTGGTGGCAGGTGGATCTCGGTAGCGTGCAGGACGTCCGGTTCGTGAGCCTGGACACGCCGCAGAAGGAGAACCTGTACGCGTATACGCTGAGTGCATCGGTCGACGGATCCGGGTGGACGATGCTGGCCGACAAGCCGACGGCGAGGTTTCCACTC
>JAHEEH010000477.1 GCA_024640835.1 Bacteroidota bacterium | reverse complement strand
GCGTTCGGTCCGCGACGTGGCGAGGGAAATGGGGCTGCTCTCGGACGAGGAGCTCGACCAGGTCCTGAACGTGCGCGACATGACCGAACCGGGGGTGCCCGGCCATTGAGCGAAGGTACCGGCTCCTGACCGGACGCCTGGCGGGTCGTATACTCGGGGCCGATCCGGACCGACTCACGACATGGCCAGGAAGCCCGTAATCGGGATCACGACCTCCCTCGAAAAGGGCCAGCAGCGGATCGACCTCCGATACGTGGAGGCGATCGAGCGGGTGGGCGGCACGCCGCTCGTGCTTCCGATCGCCCAGCGCGAGGAGACGGCCGAGGCCGTCGTCGGCCTGATCGACGGCCTCCTCATTCCGGGCGGTCCGGCGATCACCCTCGGCCTCGAGGGAACGCTGCCGCCCGACATCGACGAGCCGGACCCCCGCAGGGTCGTGTCGGACCGCTGGATCCTCGAGCACTTCCGCACGGACGGTCGTCCGGTCCTGGGGATCTGCTACGGCATGCAGCTTCTGAACGCGGAAGCCGGGGGCACGATCTGGGCCGACGTCCAGCGACAGGTGCCCGGAACGGAAGTCCATTCCAGCGGTCGCGGAGGAACGGCGCATGCCATACGCCTGGCCTCCGGCTCCCACCTGCGCTCCATCCTCGGGCGGGATACCCTGCAGGTGAACACGTACCACATCCAGGCGGTGAAGGACGTGGGGGCAGGGTTTCGCGTGAGCGCCGTCAGTCCGGACGGCGTCGTGGAAAGCATCGAGACCGAGGACGGGTCGGTCATCGGGGTCCAGTTTCACCCGGAGCGCGAGATGCCCGAATTCCTGCCGCTCTTCGCCTCGCTGGTGGAGCGGGCCACCCCCTGAGCGCCATGCTTGCCGAACTCGGAAGCCTCGATTCGGGACCCCGCGCCCTGCGCCGCTTCGGCCTGGCCGTGGGCGGCATCCTCCTCGCCCTCGGAGCGCTGGCCGCATGGCGCGAAGGCACCGCGGCGCTCATGGTACCGGCCGCCCTCCTGGCGACGGGAGCGCTCCTGGTGGTGCACGGCTTCTTTCGTCCCTCCGCGCTCCGGATCCCGTACCTGGTCTGGATGGGACTCGCCCTCGTGCTGGGGTGGGTGATGACGCGCCTGATCCTGACCGCCGTCTACTTTCTCGTCGTGACGCCGGTGGGACTCGTCCTGCGGGTCTCGGGACGAGACCCCATGCACCGGAGACCCGACCCCAACCTTCCCACGTACTGGATCCCCAGGGAAGCGGACGGGGATCCGCGCGAGCGCCTAACACGGTACTGGTGACCGCCTCAGGCGATGTCCCAGCCCCGTCCGCTCCGCTTGGCCGTCGCCAGGTCCATCAGGATCTCCTGGAGTCCCCGCGGATCGTCCCCCTGGCCGGGGACGCGCAGGCCGTAGACCCCGTTCGCGTCCAGCTCCCAGGCGGATCGCCGGTCGCTCAGCGTGATTTCGAGCGTCCGGATCAGACGAGCCCGGAGGATCGGATCGTCGATTTCGACGGTCGCTTCCACGCGGTCGTCCAGATTGCGCCGCTGCCAGTCCCCGCTGCCTATCAGCACGCGCGGCCGGTCTCCGTTCCGGAAGTAGTAGATGCGGGAATGCTCCAGGAACCGTCCCAGAACGGAGATCAACCGGATGTTCTCGCTGAATCGCGGCAGACCCGGGCGCAGCCGCGAGTGGCCGCGTACGATGAGATCGATCTGTACGCCGGCCTCCGAGGCGCGGTACAGCTCTCGGATCATGACCGGGTCGTCGAGCGCGTTCATCTTGGCGATCACCCGGCCGATTCCGGAGGACTTCTGATGCTCGACTTCCGTGCGGAGCATCTCGATGAACCGGTCGCGCATGTCGCGTGGCGCCACGATCAGCCGTCGGTAATGCTGTTCCGGGGCATACCCGGTGAGGTAATGGAAGAGATTGATGATGTCGAAGCCCACGTCCCGGGCGCTCGTGAGCAGGCCCAGGTCGGTGTACAGCCTGGCGGTCTTGGGGTTGTAGTTCCCCGTCCCGATGTGACAGTACGCCCTGAGGCCGTCGGCCTCCTGCCGGATCACCAGGGTCGTCTTCGTATGGGTTTTCAGACCCACCAGGCCATACGTGACGTGGACGCCGGCCTTTTCGAGCATCTGGCCCCATTCGATGTTGTTCATTTCGTCGAAGCGGGCCTTGACCTCGACGAGAACGGCCACCTGCTTTCCGTGCTCCGCCGCGCGGATCAGCGCATCCACGATCGGTGATTCGTCCGATGTGCGGTACAGGGTCAGCTTGATCGCGATGACCG
>JAHEEH010000476.1 GCA_024640835.1 Bacteroidota bacterium | reverse complement strand
CCGTGCCATGCAGCAGGTCGGCCTGGCCGACCGCTACCTGGAGGAACTCGCGCCCTGGCGCGACATGATCGACCTCGGGCTCACCACCTTTGCCGAGGAACCCGAGCCCACGCGTTCCGACGCGCACGCCTGGAGCGCCAGCCCCAATTACTTCCTGCTCTCGCTGGTCGCCGGCATACGCCCCGACGCACCGGGTTTCGGGAGCGTGCTGATCGCGCCGAATCCCGGCGAACTGGAACGGATCGAGGCCGCGGTCCCCCACCCGCAGGGCACCATCACCCTGGTCATGGAACGGCTGGCGGACGACGCCTACCGGGCCGTCGTCCATCTGCCCGTGGGCCTCACCGGGCGATTCGTATGGAAAGGCACCGAACGAAACCTGGCGGCCGGCTCGACGTCGATGGAGCTCGAGCGCTGACCGATACCCTCCCCAACCGGACGACATCGTTGGAACGCATTCCGTTCACGCTACCTGACCAGGGCTTCCGGGAATTCAAGGGCTTCGTGTACGTGGACGCCGGAGAGCTGGTGATCGAGATCGAGCATGCCCTGTTCGGCATGTTCGACCGGAAGTTGCAGGCGATTCGCATCGAGCTCACCGTGCTCGACCGCGTGGACATCGAGCAGGGCGTCTTCAAGGACCACCTGCTGATCGTGCCGGAATCCAGTACGTCGCTCGACGGATTCCCCGGGGCCCGCGCGGCCTACGCGGATCTCTCCATCGGCAGACGGCATCGGAAGCGACTGCGATCCCTCGTCCGGCTCGTCGGCCTCGCGGCGCCGCACTGACCCTGCCACGGGTCGTCGCATTCGTTGCGGTTGATCTCCGGAGGGGGTGGTCCGGCCTTTCGCGGCCCGGTATCTTCCGTCGCTACGCTACCCCAAGAGACCGGCCTCCCCCATGACCCATCCGCTGGACGGAAGGCGCACGGCGCCCCTCGATATCCCGTCGGCCGAATTCCGCGAACTCGGACACCGGCTCGTGGACCGGATCGCCGATTTCATGGACACGCTTCCGGACCGACCGGTCACGCGTGCGCGCACCCCCTCCGAAATCCGGCACCTCCTCGGCGACGCGCCCCTTCCGCGGAACGGGACGGACGCGGGCCGCCTGCTGGACGAGGTGGCCACCACCCTGTTCGACCACTCGCTCTTCAACGGACACCCGCGGTTCTGGGGGTACATCACGTCGTCGGCCGCGCCGATCGGCGCGCTGGGCGACCTGCTGGCCGCCTCCGTGAACCCGAACGTCGGCGCGTTCGACATGGCGCCCGTCGCCACGGAGATCGAGGCCCAGACGATTCGCTGGATCGCCGAGATGATCGGTTACCCGACGGACTGCGGCGGCGTGCTGGTGAGCGGCGGCAACATGGCCAACTTCGTCGGATTCCTCGCGGGACGGAAGGCCCAGGCCTCGTGGGACATCCGCGGTGACGGCCTCTCGTCGGACGGACGCCGGGTACGGGTGTACGTGGGAGCCGGCACGCACACGTGGATCCAGAAGGCGGCAGACCTCTTCGGTCTCGGCACCGGCGCGATCCGATGGATCCGGACCGATGCGGACGGACGCGTCGACACGGACGCGCTCGAGGAGGCGATCGCCTCGGACCGGCGCGCCGGGGACCTGCCGTTCATGGTGGTCGGAACGGCCGGATCGGTCGGAACGGGATCGGTGGATCCACTCTCGCGCATCGCGGACCTGTGCCGGCGCGAGGGCCTCTGGTTCCACGTGGACGGGGCGTACGGGGCGATCGCGGCCGTGCTGCCCGACGCGCCGGAGGAACTGAAGAACCTGGCCCTGGCGGATTCCATCGCCCTCGATCCGCACAAGTGGCTGTACAGCCCGCTCGAGGCGGGATGCACGCTGGTCCGGAATCCCAGGCTCCTGGTCGACGCGTTCAGCTTCCACCCGGATTACTACCTGTTCGACACCCATGGGCACGAGCGAGGCAACAACTACCACGAGTTCGGTCTCCAGAATTCCCGCGGCTTCCGGGCACTGAAGGTCTGGCTCGCCCTGAGACAGGTCGGCCGATCCGGCTACGAGCAGATGGTCGGAGACGACGTGAAGCTGGCGCGTGCCCTGTTCGACTGCGCTGGAGAGAGCGACGAGATCGAGGCCAGGACGCTGAGTCTGAGCATCGCGACCTTCCGGTTCGTGCCACGCGATCTCGCGGCGAGCGCAGAACGGGAGACCGAATACCTCAACGCACTGAACCGCGAAATCCTCGTGCGCCTGCAGAAGGGAGGCGAGGCGTTCGTGTCGAACGCCGTGCTGAACGGCACCTTCGTGC
>JAHEEH010000069.1:3306-7980 GCA_024640835.1 Bacteroidota bacterium | reverse complement strand
CCGCGGGTCTGGGAGAAGATCCGGGACGGTGTCATGGACCGTTTGAATTCCCTGTCCGGCCCGCGGAGACGACTGGCGGAGTGGGCGAGGGGCGTCGCGCTGAAGGTCCACGAAGGACGGTGTCATGGGATCGAGCCGACGGGAGGCCTCGCGAGGAGGTACCGCTGGGCGCAGCGGCTGGTTCTGGGCCGGATCCGCCGTGCGGTGGGTCTGGGGAAGGGGCGCGTTCTCCTGTCAGGGGCCGCAGCGCTCTCGGAAGGGGACATCCGGACCCTCGCGTCGCTCGACATGCCGGTGCGCGAGGTATACGGGCAGACGGAGACCTGCGGCCCGGCCACCAACAACCGCCCCGGCGAGACCCGCTGGGGGAGCGTCGGCCGGCCGTTCCGCGGATGCGATCTGGCCATCGGATCGGATGGTGAAGTGCTCGTCCGCGGTCCGCACGTGTTCTCGGGGTACTACCGGGATCAGGCGGCCACGGAGGAGGCCCTCAAGGACGGCTGGCTGCACACCGGAGACCTCGGTCATGTGGACGCCGACGGGTACCTGTTCCTGACCGGCCGGAAGAAGGAGATCATCATCACCTCCGGCGGGAAGAACGTGACGCCGCGCAACCTGGAGGAGGCGATCCGGGAATCCCCGCTGGTCGAGGACGTGGTGCTCGTCGGGGACAGCAGGAAGTACCTGGGAGCACTCATCACGCTACGCCCGAAGGCCGTGGAGCGGATCTGCGGTGAAGCGGAGGTCGATGCACGCGTCATGACGGCGATATGGGAGCACGTGATGGCCGTCAACGAGCGATTCTCGAAACTGGAGCATGTGCGAAGAATCGTGGTGCTCCCCGGGTCTTTCAGCGTGGACTCCGGGGAACTCACCCCCACCCTGAAGGTTCGGCGCGACGCCGTCGCCCGGCACGATGCCAGGGAAATCGAGTTGATGTACTCGGGCGTGCCGCTGGAGGGCACCGGCGTCGTGCCCCTGTCCCACCCCACGCGTTAGGGCACCGAGCGGAGAGGATCTGCCATGGCGAAGCAAAAGACGATCTGGCATCGACCCGTGACGGTCGACACGTTCAACGCGCTGTGCGAGAATACCCTCATGCAGGCTCTGGGAATCCAGTACGTGGATGTGGGCACCGACTATCTCACGGCTACGATGCCGGTGGACGGTCGGACGATGCAGCCGCTCGGTCTGCTCCACGGAGGTGCTTCCCTCGCACTCGCCGAGTCGGTCTGTGGTGCTGCGGCCACGGCGTGCGTGGATTCGGATCGCTGGGCCTGTTACGGCATGGAGATCAACGCGAACCACGTCCGGGTCGCGAAATCGGGCGAGGTCGTGTGCACCGCACGTCCGGCCTACCTGGGCAAGACCACCCAGGTCTGGCAGTTCGACGTCCGGAACGGCCAGGGCGATCTCCTGTGCACGGGGCGCCAGACGGTCGCCATCCGATCGATCGTGCTCCGGGATTGACGGGGAGCACGGGGGACGAAGCCAGAGAGACCACCGTTCACTCCACCAGGAAGAGGGATCGATGATCGGAACCGGGGATGGAGAGGTCCTGCGCGACCGTGCCCCGTTTGATGCGGGGCTTGCGGAGTGGATCGCGGCAGAGTACTGGGGCATGAAGGCGAGTGCGACGGAATTGATCGGGGAGGTCGACCGGAACTTTCGTCTCGCCTCGCCGGACGGGAGCGTTTTCGCGTTGAAGATCAGTCGCGCCGACGCCCCGGGCGTGCCCCTTTCCGTCCGGCAGCAGGCCGCCGATGCCGTGGGCGAGGAGCCCGGGGCACCGCGCGTTCCCCGATCCATCCCGACCGTCGACGGGAAGCCCGTGATCCGGGTGGACGGACCGGACGGAAGAGCCTGTGATATCGCGTGCACTGCCTGGGTGTCCGGCCGTCCCCTGGCCGAGTTCTCGCCAGTCGATCGCGGCCTGGCCCGGGACCTCGGATGCCGGCTGGGCCTCGTGGACCGGGCGCTCGATTCCCTTCGGCATCCGTCGCTGGATCGCGAATCGGACTGGGACCTGAAACGCGGCCTTCTCGTGGCCGGTCGACATGCCGACGCGATACGAGACGAGCGGCGCCCGCTCTTCGACCGGGTGCTGGGTAAGGTGAGGGAAGCTGCCGCCGACTTCCGGAACCTGCCGTTGGCGGTGATTCACGGCGACGCGAACGATTTCAACGTGCTCGTGAGCCTGGAGGAAACCGTCCCGGTCCCGGGACTCCTCGATTTCGGAGACATGGTGAGATCCTGGCGAGCGGCGGAACCGGCCATTGCGGCAGCCTATGCGGCCATGGATCGCGCGGATCCGGTCGAGACGATGGCCGAGATCGTTGCGGGGTACGATTCGAAGGTCCTGCTGGTCGATGCAGAGCTCGATGCCCTGCCGCACCTGGTGCAGCTCCGGCTCTGTGTGAGCGTGGCACTTTCCGCGGTGCGATCCGGGCATCATCCGGACGATCCCTACCTGACGGTCAGTGAGCGGCCGGCCTGGGATCTGCTCGAACGGCTGGATGCGGTCCATCCCCGGGTGATCGCGGCCCGCACGAGAGCCGCCTGTGGTCGCGACCCGTCCCCGGCGGGATCTCGCATTTCGGCCTGGATGCGCTCCGTCGGAGTCGCTCCGGCGCCGGTGCTCGATTTCTCGGGCGGGACCAGGCTTCTCGATCTCTCGGTCGGAGGGCGGGACACGGTCCGGTTCCGGGACATGGACCGCTGGACGGAGGACGTAGAGCGCCGCCTCGACGGCGCGATCGGGGTGGGCCGGTACCTGGAACCGCGCCTCTGCTACTCGGGGGAGCAGTTCTCGGCTGGCGAGCGCGAGCCGGAGTTCCAGCGTACGGTGCACCTGGGAGTGGATCTCTTCGCTCCGCCCGGAACGGCCGTCATGGCCCCTTTCGACGGGCAGGTAGCCTCGGTCGCCGACAACTCCGCGCCGCTGGACTACGGGCCCACGGTGGTGCTCCACCACGCTTCCGACGGATCGAGGCCCGAATTCTGGACCCTGTACGGGCACCTCGATCCGGAAGTGCTGGATCGGCTCACGCCCGGAACGAGGGTGGAGCGAGGCGAGGCTTTTGCCGGGATCGGCTCCCGGGATCGCAACGGCGGCTGGCCTCCGCACGTCCACGTCCAGGTCATCGCCGACCTGCTGGACCGCACGGACGGTGACTTTCCGGGTGTCGCCTTCCCGTCCGAGGCCGAAGCCTGGGGAGGACTCTGCCCGGAGCCTGTCGTGGGCGTCCCGTTGGAGGTGCGATATCGGCCGGTGTCGGAACTCGGCCTGGTGGATCGCCGCTCCGCCAGGACCGGACCGAGCCTGAGTCTCTCCTACCGCAGGCCGATCCACATGGTGCGCGGCTCCGGGGCCTGGATGTTCGACGAGCGCGGTCGACGCTACCTGGACTGCGTCAACAACGTGAACCACGTGGGACACTCCCACCCGCAGGTCGTGGACGCGGCGTGCCGGCAGATGGAGCTGCTCAACACGAACACCCGGTACCTGCACGAAAACCTGGTCACCCTGGCGGAGCGGCTGGCGGCGACGTTGCCCGGATCCCTCGATACGGTCTTCGTCGTGAACAGCGGGTCGGAGGCCAACGACCTGGCGCTTCGGATCGCCCGCGCGGCGACCGGGCGGAAGGGGGTGGTCGTCGTGGACGGAGCCTATCACGGCAACCTGGGTGCGCTCGTCGACATCAGCCCGTACAAGTTCGACGGACCGGGCGGCAGGGGCCGACCCGACCACGTCCGGGTCGTCCGTATGCCCGATGCGTACCGCGGGGCGTTGAGGGGAGACCGCCCGGATCTCGGGACGGCGTACGGGGAAGACGTCCGCGAGGCGGTCCGCTCGCTCGCCCGTGACGGAGTGCCGGCCTGCGCGTTCATCGCGGAGTCGATTCTGAGCTGTGGCGGCCAGATCGTCCCGCCGGCGGGCTGGCTTCGCGCGGCCGCCACGCACGCCCGCGATTCAGGAGCCCTGTACATAGCGGATGAAGTGCAGACCGGCTTCGGGCGGGTGGGCTCCCATTTCTGGGCCTTCGAGGTGGACGGCGTGGAACCCGACGTCGTGACGATGGGAAAGCCCATCGGGAACGGCCATCCTCTCGGCGCCGTCGTGACGACGCGGGCCCTGGCAGACGCGTTCGACCCGGGGATGGAGTACTTCAACACGTTCGGCGGCAACCCCGTCTCGTGCGCGGCCGGCCTCGCCGTCCTGGACGTGATGGAGGCGGAGGGCCTCCAGCGGCATGCGCTCGACACGGGGACGTACCTCCTGGCCGGTCTGTCCGACCTGAAGAGCGAGTTTCCGATCCTCGGTGACGTGCGCGGGCGGGGCCTCTTCGTCGGCTTCGAACTGGTGTCGGATCCCGCGCTGCGCACGCCCGATGCCGAGGCGGCGTCCTACCTGGCGAACCGTGCGCGGGAGGAGGGCGTGCTGCTGTCCACGGACGGGCCGGATCACAACGTGATCAAGATCAAGCCACCCCTCGTCTTCGGCCGTAACGAGTGCGATCGTCTCACGGGTCTGCTGCGCCGCCTGCTCTCCGAGGACTATCTTCGCGACCGCGTCCGGATCCAGGCATGAGACTTCCGCTCATACTCCTCGCCCTGTTCCTCGCGGCTCCGTCGGTCCGGGCGCAGTCCGCCGGCAGGGATCGTGCGGCCGGG
>JAHEEH010000069.1:0-3296 GCA_024640835.1 Bacteroidota bacterium | reverse complement strand
TTCCTCATGGGAAGCCCGGACGACGAAGAGGGACGCGACGAGGACGAGGGGCCGGTTCGTTCCGTGAGGCTCGAGCCCTTCTGGATGGGCGTCCACGAGGTCACCTGGGACGAGTATGCCGTCTTCCGGTTCGTGGATCGCGACTCGGATTCGACGTCGGCTCCGGGAGGGGCATACCGTGCCGACGCGGCTGCGCGGCCCAGTCCGCCGTACGAGGACCCGTCGCACGGGCTCGGCAACGAGGGACATCCCGCGGCCGGCATGACGCAATGGGCAGCCCTCCAGTACGCGAAGTGGCTGTCCGAGAAGACGGGCGACTTCTACCGTCTCCCGACCGAGGCGGAATGGGAATACGCCTGTCGTGCGGGAGGGACCGAGCCCGTGTCGGGGGTCGCGCTCGAACGCTCGGCATGGTACTTCGACAACAGTGGCGAAACGTTCCACCCGGTCGGCAGGAAGCGCCCCAATGCCTGGGGGATTTTCGACCTGCTCGGGAACGTCGCCGAGTGGACCCTGGACCAGTACGCCGCGGATTACTTCGGGCGGATCCCCGAAGACGGAACGGCCGAGCCATGGGTGATTCCGACGCGGCTCCATCCCAGGACCGTGCGGGGTGGGGCCTTTGACGACGATCCCGACGCGGTCCGGTGCGCGGCGCGGCTGGAGTCGAGCCTGACCTGGAAGCGGCGCGATCCGCAGATTCCGAAGAGCTTCTGGTGGAATACGGACTCGCAGTTCGTCGGCTTCCGACTGGTGCGTCCGGCGGTGCGGCCCTCCGACGAGGACATCGAGTTCTTCTGGTTCCAGGTGCTCGGGGGCTGAACGGCGCCGGGTCGAGGGATCGTGCGCGTTCTCCACGATTGCATTTGCGGTCGATATTCCCCGTGGCTAACGTGCGGGTACAGGATCTTACCTCGCCATCCCACAGCCAGCCATGGACACCAGGAAGCCCGGGTCGGGTATGTCCCGACGTGATTTCGTTCGCAGCACGGCCGCCGTCGTCGGGGGCGCAGCCGCTCTCGGAAACCCGCTCAAGGCGAGCGCCTATTACACGACGGACGAGGTCATCCGCGTGGGGCTTGTAGGATGCGGGGGGCGTGGCACGGGAGCGGCCGCCCAGGCGCTCTCGGCGCATCCTGCGGTCCGGCTCGTGGCCATGGCGGATGCGTTTCCGGATCGGATCGAGGAGTGCCATCGCAACCTCACCGATCCCGCCGCCTCGGACTACACGGGTTTCGACACGTCGACCATCATGGCCCGGGTGGACGTGCCTCCGGAGCGCCGTTTCGCCGGATTCGAAGGATACCTCCAGGTGATTCCCCTCGTCGACGTCGTGATTCTCACGACGCCGCCGGGCTTCCGCCCCATCCACTTCGAGGCCGCCGTGCGTGCGAACAAGCACGTCTTCATGGAGAAGCCGGTGGCGACCGACGCTCCGGGCATCCGCCGCGTGCTGGCGGCAGCCGAGGAGGCCAAGGCGAAGCAGCTGAACGTCGTGGTCGGGCTGCAGCGCCGGTACGACATCCAGTACCGCGACTGGGTCGAGAAGCTGCACGCCGGCATGATCGGTGACATTTTGCTCGCCCGGGTCTACTGGGACAGCGCCGGCGTCTGGGTGCGGGATCGGGCGACGCTCGAGCAGGAGGCCGGCCGCACGCTGACCGAGATGGAATACCAGATGCGCAACTGGTACTACTTCAACTGGCTGTGCGGTGACCACATCTGCGAGCAGCATATCCACAACCTGGACGTGGGGAACTGGGTCATGCAGGGCTACCCGGTCCGGGCCCAGGGGAAGGGGGGACGCCAGGTGCGCACCGGCATCGACCACGGCCAGATCTACGACCATTTCGTGATCGAGTACGAGTACGCGAACGGAAGCCGCATGATGTCGAGCTGCCGGCACCAGGAGGGGTGCTGGAATGCCGTGACGGAGGGCTTCCACGGGACCAACGGAACGGCGCCCATGCCGGGCCGCATCCTGTCTTCCAGCGGGAATACGCTGTTCCAGCATCGGGGGAAGGACGACCCCAACCCGTACCAGGTGGAGCACGACGAGCTCTTCGACGCGATCATGAACGGAGAGTACCGGTACGCGGACGCGGAGCGCGGGGCGTACGCTACGATGACGTCCATCCTGGGTCGAATGGCCGCCTACTCCGGCAACATGGTCGAGTGGGACGAGGCGATCGCCTCCGACCTGAGCATCATGCCGGAACGCTACGCCTGGGACGCCGATCCACCGGTCCTGCCCGATGAGCACGGTCGTTACCCGATCCCGATGCCGGGCCAGACGAAGGTCCTTTAGCCCGGTACTTCTCCTGGTTCTGACGGCCTTTCCCGCCACGGCGCAGGTGCGCCTGGACGTGGAGCGGCCGCACATGGGCACGACGTTCCGCATCGTGGCCTGTGTGGACGACTCCGTCGCCGGCTCGGCGGCCCTGGAGGCGGCCTTCGCGCGGATCGCGCGTCTCGATTCCGTTCTCAGCGACTACCCGGCGGAATCGGAGGTCTCCCGGATCGCCGCGACCTACCGTCCGGGGATCCCGGTCGCGGTGTCCGGTGACCTCGCCCTTGCCCTGGATCCTGCGGATGCGTGGAACGGACGGACCGGAGGAGCCTTCGACGCCGCTCTCGGTACGCTCACGCGCCTGTGGCGCAGGGCGGTCCGTCGCGGCGAGTTGCCGGACGCCGCGAGGATCGAGAAGGGACGGGCGGCCGCGGGATGGCTTCACGTGACCTGGGACCCGCGGCGGGCCGAGGTGACGTTCGACGTGCCGGGAGTGCGCCTGGATTTCGGGGGAATCGGCAAGGGCATCGCGGCCGACGAGGCGCTGGCGGTGCTCGGGAGACACGGTATCCGGAGTGCCGTGATCGACGCGGGCGGTGACGTTCGCGCAGGCGCGCCGCCACCGGGCTCTCCGGGGTGGATCGTCGCACTGCCCGACGAGTCGGGCGGAGGCCGGGTCCTGCTGGCGAACGCGGCCCTCGCCACGTCAGGAGCCCGCTATCGATACGTCGAAATCGACGGGGTCCGCTGGTCGCACATCCTGGATCCTGAAACCGGGCTGGGTCTGCGGGCCGCTCGCACGGTGACGGTCTTCGCAATCGATGGCGCGACGGCCGACGCGCTCGCGACCTCCGGTTCGATCGCTGGGCCGGAAGCGGTCGGATCCCTCGCGATGGGTCTGCTGGTCACGGGGCCTGACGGTGGCCGCACGGTGGCCGGTGTGATGCCCGATCCTGCCCCTCCGGATGCTCGGCCCTCTGATTGTGCCGCAGGACCCGCACGGCTA
>JAHEEH010000475.1 GCA_024640835.1 Bacteroidota bacterium | reverse complement strand
TTCCCCAATCCCTCGGCCGGCGCGACCACGCTGGCCTACGATGTGCCGACCGATGCCCGCGTGCGGCTCGAAGTATTCGATGTTCTCGGCCGGAGTGTGGTGCTTCTGGTCGATCAGCAGCACGCGGCCGGTCGGCACTCCCTCGTGTGGGAGGCCGAGGACCTCGGGAGCGGCATCTACTTCGTGAGGATGTCGTCCGATCGTCGGGCCGCTACACGCTCCATTCTCCTCGCGCGCCAGTGACCCCGCGTTGACCCCGCCTCCCACCGCGCCTATACTCCGGGCATGAAGACGATGTACCGGAGACATGGAGGCTGGCCAGAGGCCCTGGGTACTTAAGGAAGTTGCGGACACCGGCGCAGTCACCAGGCTGCAGGGCGATCTGAACCAGGTCGCCGAACCGCTCGCGCGCGCCCTCGTGGCGCGTGGCGTTTCGTCGTTCGACGAGGCGAGGCATTTCTTCCGCGCCGGCATCGAAGATCTCCACGATCCGATGCTGATGAAGGACATGGACCGGGCGGTCGACCGGCTCGTTCGCGCCATACGGTCCCGGGAGCGCGTGGTGGTCTACGGCGACTACGACGTGGACGGCACGACGGCCACCGCCCTCATGACCGACTTCCTGCGATCGCACGGGGCCTCGGTCACCTGGTTCATTCCGGATCGGGTCAAGCACGGCTACGGGCTGTGCAGGGCCGGCCTGGACGAAGCGGCCGCGAAGAAGGCCACGCTGGTCGTCGCCCTCGACTGCGGCATCACGGCGGTGGAGGAGGCCGTGTATGCGCGAGAGCTGGGCCTCGACCTCGTCATCTGCGATCACCACACGCCGCCCGACGTCCTGCCGGATGCCATCGCGGTCCTCGATGCGAAACGGGCCGACTGCCCCTATCCGTTCAAGGAGCTGTGCGGATGCGGCGTGGCCTTCAAGGTCGCGCAGGCGGTCCAGGCGGCGCTCTCGGCACCGCAGGAAGCCCTCACCGGGTACCTGGATCTCGTCGCGCTCGCCACGGCGAGCGACATCGTGTCACTGACCGGCGAGAACAGGATCCTGCTGCGGGCCGGTCTCGACCTCCTGCGAACCGAACCGCGGCCGGGCCTCCGGGCGCTGGCCGACGAAGCCCGGATCCGGCTGTCGGAGGCCGACACCCGCTCCATCCTGTTTTCCCTGGGACCCCGTATCAATGCCGCGGGTCGCATGGGAGACGCGGGCCGTGCCGTCAAGCTTCTTCTTGCCGACAGCCCGGAAAAGGCCTGTGCGTGGGCGCGGCACCTGCAGAGCGTCAACCTGGAACGGCAGCTGCTCGACCGGAAGACCCTGGACCTGGCCGTGAAGCAGGCCGAGGCCGCCATCCGTGCAGGACACGAAAAGGCGCTCGTGCTGTTCGACCCGACCTGGCATCTCGGCGTGGTCGGCATCGTCGCCAGCCGCCTCGTGGACCAATTCAACCGGCCCGCCGTGCTCCTGGCCCCGTCGGGCGCCCTGGTGAAGGGCTCCGCGCGATCCCTGCCCGGGATCAACATCTACGACGCGCTCAAGGCCTGCGACGACCTGTTGCACGGCTTCGGAGGACACGACTATGCGGCCGGCCTGACCATTCACCCCGACGCCATCGAGTCGTTCGCCGAACGGCTCCAGGGCGCCGTCGCCGACGTCACCGAGGCCGGAGCGCTGGACCCGCCGCTCGAGATCGACGCCGCCCTCCAGCTCGGCGACATCACGGACCGCTTCTGGGCCGTGCTCCGGCAGTTCGCTCCATTCGGACCGGACAACGACAACCCCGTGTTCGCCACCACCGAGCTGGAGGTCCAGGGACATCCCTCGGTCGTCGGCAAGGACGGGAAGCACCTGAAGTTCCGCGTGGCCTCGGCCGGCGGGGAGTCGGCCGCGATGGACGTCATCGGCTTCGGCCTCGCCAGGCGATTCGAGCTGGTTCGAGAGAGCTACGCGGCCCGGCGTCCCGTGGCCCTGGCCTACGGCATACACGAAAACGTCTGGAACGGCCGGCGCACCCTGCAACTCCAGGCGAACGACGTCCGCTTCTCCGACAACGTCGACCTCTGACGGTCAGACGGCTTCCTGTCGGAGGCGACCACAGATCAGGGTACACACGGCGGCGAGCGTCGGATCCACCACGCGGTAGAACACGTGCTGGCCCTCCCGGCGCCGCTCCACGAGTCCGTCCTCGGCCATAAGGCCCAGGTGTTTGCTCACGTTCGCCTGCCGCATGCCGGTGGCCCCCACCAGGCTCTGCACCGTCTGCTCACCGTCCGCGATGAGCCGGTTCAGAAGGTCCAGCCTCGCCGGGGCGGAC
>JAHEEH010000474.1 GCA_024640835.1 Bacteroidota bacterium | reverse complement strand
GTGGACGGTTCCGGTCCCGTACGGCGCGTGCTCGAAGCGGATATTCCGCCCTACCCCACGTCCTGGTCGGGGGACGGCGTGATCGCTTACTACGAGATGGATCCGGAGAGCATGCGTGACCTCTGGGTGTACCGTCTCGCCGACAGCACGGCCACACCGTTCTACGAGACGGAGTTCAACGAGAAGGGTGCGTCCTTCTCGCCGGATGGCCGGTGGCTGGCCTACACGTCCGACGAATCCGGGACGGACGAGGTCTGGGTGCAGCCGTATCCGTCGACCGGGCAGAAGATCCGCGTGACGGACGGGGGTGGAACGGACCCCGGGTGGTCACCCGACGGGCGTGTACTGTACTACGGACGCGGAGAGCAGCTTCTCGCCCTCCCGGTCGACGTCGGGGCGACTTTCCGCCGCACGGGATCCGAGCGGCTCGTGCTTGAACCCGTCCTTTTCTGGGGAAACATGCGCAGATACGACGTGCACCCGGACGGCCGACATTTCCTCGTCGTTCGGCCGATCGGCGGGCAGTATTCGAACGAAATCCAGGTCGTCGTGAACGGGTTCGAGCTGCTTGAAAGGGTGGCGCCGACAGCGCGTTGATCCTTCGTTTCGCAGGTTTCAACGCCGCCGGGTCGCGACTGGATTTCAGCGAGCCGGCACGACCGCCAGCACCTCGGCGCCTTCATCCAGGTCGACCGCATCCCCACCGTTCAGCGGGCAGATGCGCGCCGTCCCGTCCGCGAGCCGCACCACGACCGCATCCGGCCCCGACCAACCGACCGGATCGGCTCCCAGGGTCCCATCCAGCACCTCGGCGAACGAATCCACGAACGTGCGGACCGCCAGCATGCCGTCCTGCCGGTACAGAATCCGCGAACCGTCAGGCGACCAGTGCGCGTCGGATTCCGACGGTCCGTCGGGTGACGGCGGGTGCAGGTAGGCGCTCGATCCGGCGGCCGCGTCGAAGATCGAGATCAGGCGCTGCTCCGGACGATCCGGATTCTCGACGTCGTAGGCCAACTCCGCTCCGTCCGGCCGCCAGGCGAATCGCGCCGGACGGTACCGGAAGCCGACCACCGTGCGGGCGTCCGAGCCGTCCGGACCTGCAACCATGAACGTGGAGTCCGCCACGTACTGCCGCGTCGGCCGGTCGTAGACCAGTTCCCGGTGCACGTAGACGATATGGGCGCCGTCGGGCGAAGCCGCGAGCTGGTGCATCCTCCGCGCGTCGACGGTGGAGCGCGTGGCGCAGCCGTCGCGGTCCACCACGTACAGGTTGTCGGAGTCCCGGACCAGAAGACGTCCGCCCGGAAGCCAGGCCAGGACGGCCTTCGATGCCGAGCAACCGGCCGGCCGATCCACGCCTCCCGCCACCACGCGGATATCCCCTTCGCCCATCGCGGGCCGGGCATCCCTGGTGATCGGGCGGTAGTGGCCGTAGGCGAAACCCGATCCGTCCGGTCCCCAGGCGACGGTAAGGACGACCGGCGAGGGCCCCGCGACGATGGTTCTCGCATCGCGGGCCGCCGGATCCACGTACACGAGCCGGGTCGAGTCCGCACCGGCCACGACCACGAGGAACCCGGAAAGCCCTCCGGGCGACGGATGTCGGGATACGATGCGTCCACGCACCGAGCCGATCGGCATCGCCTCGCCGGTGGCCAGGTCGTTCCGGACCACCACACCGTCCGCGAGAAACGCCGCGATATACGGCGCGCCCGCCGGGGAATTCTCGACCGGGGGCGGTGGTGGCGCCATGATCGGGGCGGATCCGCCACAGGAGGCGGCTGCGATCGACAGGAACAGGAGCGGCAGGATTCGGGGCATTTCGCGCACGGATTCGGAATCCACGCCCAAACGGCCCAACCGCCCTCAGGGTCCGCCGAACAGATCGGGCTGCAGCGACTGTGCCTCGTGGCGCAGCAGGGCATCCTTGATCCGGAGACCTCCGCCGAATCCCGTCAGGCTCCCGTCCGAGCCCACCAGCCGGTGGCACGGCACCACGATCGGAATCGGGTTCGCCCCGGACGCGCCCCCGACCGCGCGGGCCAGCTTCATGTCGCCCAGCCGCAGGGCCACCTCCCCGTACGACCGGGTCTGGCCGAACGGGATGGCCTCGAGAATGGCCCAGACCCGGAGCTGGAAAGGCGTCCCGCGCTGGTCCAGCGCGAGGTCGAACGTCGTGCGCCCCTCCTCGAAGTACTCCTGGAGCTGCCGCACCGCGGCCTCGACGATCCCGACGGCCGTGCGGACCGACGCCTGCGCACTGGGTCCGGGCTCGGCGGGAACGGGCACCTCCCCGAACCGGATGCCCACC
>JAHEEH010000473.1 GCA_024640835.1 Bacteroidota bacterium | reverse complement strand
GGGGCGGCGCGTTCCGGAGTGGCCGTCTCGCTGCTGCTGGCAGGCCAGGGTGCACGCGTATTCGTCACGGAACGGAGCGAGATTCCCAGCGCCACGCTTGATCTCCTGTCCAGCCACGGGGTGAGGACGGAATCCGGAGGCCATTCGGATCGGGCGCTGGGTGCCGATCTCCTCGTCGTGAGCCCGGGCGTGCCGACGACGGCTCCCCTGGTCATGGAGGCCATGGAGCGTGGCATCCCGGTCCGCTCCGAGCTCGAGATCGCGTCCTGGTTCTGCGAAGCACCAGTCGTCGCGGTGACCGGTTCCAACGGCAAGACGACGACCTCGTCGCTGATTGCCCATGCGTTCCGTACGGCCGGACAAACCACGTGGCTCGCGGGAAACATCGGTCTGCCGTTCTCGGCCGTCGCTTCCAGGGCCAGGAAGGACCACGTGGTGGTGCTGGAGGTGTCGAGCTTCCAGTTGGATCATACCGAGGGCTTCAGGCCCCGCGTCTCCGTTTTGCTGAACGTGACTCCGGACCACCTGGATCGGTACGGAAACGATGCGGACGCCTACGCGGCAGCGAAGATGCGTATCGCCGAGAACCAGGGCGAGGGGGACACCATGGTCTTCAACGCCGACGACCGGGTGCTTGCCGGCTTCGCCGGGACACTGCGCGGCGGGTCCGGTCCCGCCGTCGTCGGATTCACGCTCGGAGAGCCCGACAGCCGGTCGGCCGCATGGGTGGCCGACGATCGAATCATACTCAGAATACAAGACTCCCCGGAGGACTTAATGCGGACAGAAGAGTTGGCCCTGAGAGGTCGGCACAATCTGTACAATTCACTGGCGGCCGCCGTGGCTGCGCGCGTGATGGAAGTGCGCAGCGACGTCGTGAGGGCGAGCCTCATGTCCTTCGAGGGGATTCCCCATCGACTGGAACAGGTACGCGAGCTCGACGGCGTCAAGTACATAAACGACTCGAAGGCCACGAACGTCAACGCGGTCTGGTACGGGCTCGAAAGCTTCCGGGAGCCGATCATCCTGATCGCCGGCGGACGCGACAAGGGAAACGACTACGAACCGCTCAAGAGGATCATGAAGGATCGGGTCCGGGTCGTCTTCGCCATCGGCGAGAGCGCGGACCGGGTGGCCCGGGAGCTCGGGCCCAACGCGGAGGAATGCTTCAGGGCCGGGACGCTGGATGACGCGGTGAAGATGGCCCACGCGCTCGCGCGGTCCGGTGACGTCGTCCTCCTGAGCCCTGCCTGTGCCAGCTTCGACCAGTTCGAGAACTTCGAGCAGCGCGGCGACACCTTCCGTCGGCTGGTCGCCGACCTCTAGATCATGGCAAGAGCAGCGACATCGCGGTTGAAGGCCCGGCCGGTAGACAAGTACGTCTTCTGGATCGTGCTGATACTGGCCGGGGCAGGTGTCGTGGCCGTGTACAGCGCCGTGTCGTTCCTTGCGCAGACGAAGGCCGACGGTAACACGGAGCAGTACCTGGTCAGGCACCTGTTCCGTCTCGGAATTGCCCTCGCGGTGATGCTCGTGCTCAGCGTCGTCGATTATCGCAAGCTCAGCCGCATCTCGAAATTCGCCCTGGTCGCCTCGCTCGCACTCCTGGTCCTGACGAAGCTGGTCGGCGCGGCGTCCGGCGGAGCGACGAGGTGGCTGCAGTTCGGATCCATCGGATTCCAGCCGTCCGACCTGGCCCGCGTGTCGCTGGTGGTGTACGTGGGAGCGCTCCTGGCGTCCAAGCAGGGCTACATCAAGGAATTCGGACGCGGATTCGCCCCGATCCTGTTCTGGATCCTCTCGGCGACGGTACTGATCGGGCTGGAGGATCTCTCGACCGCGGCAGTGGTGCTCGTCGCGGTGATCGCCATGTGCTTCGTCGGTCGGGTCCACGTCGCGCAGATCGTAATGGTGGGCGCTCTCGGTCTGGTCCTGGCGTACGGAATGCTACTGACCTCGCCGCACCGGGCCGCGCGCATAGAATCGTACGTGGGTGTTCACCTGTTTCCGAACACGAATGGCATCGAGCTGTCGGACCAGGACGAGGGATTCCAGGCCCAGCAGGCGAAAATCGCGTTCGCGATGGGCGGCATCTCCGGAACGGGACCCGGGAAAAGCACGCAACGCGACTTCCTTCCCGCCCCGTACAACGACTTCATCTACGCGATCATAGCCGAGGAGTACGGGCTGATCGGCTCGATGGTGCTCCTGGGTTTGTTCGTCGCTCTCCTGGCCCAGGGCTTCCTTCGGATTGCGCGACATGCCACCGATCCGTTCGGCCTGTTCCTGGCGGTCGGACTCACGGTGATGCTGGTC
>JAHEEH010000472.1 GCA_024640835.1 Bacteroidota bacterium | reverse complement strand
CAGATACACCGAGGCCACGATGGGGGCGGATGCGACGCCTCCGATGTTGGCCATGCTGCCCGTCGCGACGAAGAAGAGCGGGGCGCGCATGAGGCGGGCCGCGAGGATGAGCACGCCGACGTGGATCGAGATCCAGAGCGCCCCGGCGGCCAGGTAGACGGGGGCCTCGATGACGGCCATGAGGTCGGCCCGCGCGCCGATGGACGTGAGGAGCAGGTAGAGGGCCACGAAACCGACCCGCGAAGCTCCGGTCCGCTCCAGGCCCCGGAGCGGGGTGAAGGAGAGGGCAAGTCCGGCGGTCACCACGATGAGCACCGCCCAGGTCGTACCGGAGACGATCGTCGGACTGCCCAACGGAGGAAGGAGGTCGTTGCCAATCCAGACGGCTGCCACCGTGGCCACGAAAGCCAGGCCGACCATGATGGACAGGTCCGGAGTGCCCGTCGGCACGCGGGTCGTGTCCATCTCCAGAAGGCGGCGGTTCACACGCTCGATAAGCGTGCTGTCTGCCCGTACCCAACGGTCGAATCGCCCCTGGAATGCGGAAAGGAACAGGAGTACGCCCATCCAACCGTAGCCGACCACCGTGTCGACCACGATGATCGGGCCAAGAATCGAATCCGGAGCCCCTACCGACTCCTTTATGGCCACCAGGTTGGCGGTGCCACCGATCCAGGATCCGGAGAGCGATGCGAATCCCATCCACGCGTCCGGCGGGAGAAAGGGTCCGAAAACCGCCAGGGCCACCGGCCCACCGATGACGATGCCGGCGGTTCCCGCCACCATCATCGCGAGCGCGCGGGGTCCGAGCCGGAGAATCGCCGGCACGTCGACCGTGATCATCAGCAGAAAGAGCGAAAACGGCAGCAGATATCGCGTCATCCACGCGTAGGTCTCGCTTGCCTCCGGTGTAATTCCTCCCGTCGTCAGGAACATGGGCACGAAGTAGGCCCAGATCACGGGTGGCAGGTAGCGGAAGAAGCCCTCCAGCGCCTTGATCCGGCTGAGCGCGAACACCAGAGCGAGCACCCCCGCCAGCACGGCGAACACGGCAGTGGGTTCGGTGACGAGCGCATCGGTCGGTTGCATGCCGTCGGGCTTCAGTCGGACCAGGCCTGGTCGATCGGTATCGTCAAAGTGAACGTGCTGCCTTCACCGGGGGTGCTGTCGACACGGATGTCCGCACCGATCACGTCACACAGGCGACGCGTGATCGCCAGCCCGAGCCCTGAGCCTTCGTGGCTCCGTCCGAAGCCACTTGATTCCTGCGTGAATTCATCGAACAGGGTCGGAAGGAAGTTCTCGTCGATACCCTTTCCCGTGTCCGCGATGTGGGTTCGCACGACCTCGTCGTCCGCCTCGATCCGTACGGTCACGCCACCCTTCTCGGTG
This sequence comes from Bacteroidota bacterium, assembly GCA_024640835.1. Classification (GTDB taxonomy): domain Bacteria; phylum Bacteroidota; class Rhodothermia; order Rhodothermales; family UBA10348; genus JAHEEH01. The sequence goes on along the minus strand of JAHEEH010000472.1, from coordinate 927 downwards.
AACTTGATGGCGTTTCCGATGAGGTTGGCCAGGATACGGCGGAGAATGGACGGGTCGGTAACCACCGTGTCGTCGCCCCCGGGTTTCTCCACGTCCATCCGGAGTCCCTTGCGCGATGCGAGTGCCGAGAGCATCGCGGTCGCTTCGAAAACGACCGCCGAAATCGAAACGGGGCGTGTCTCGGCATGGACCGCATGGGCGTCCAGCCGGGTCAGGTCCAGGATGGACGTGATGGTTTCGAGCAGGCGGTTGCCGCTGTCCACGATGCTGCCGGCGAAATCGCGGTGCTCCTCGGTCTCGGTGCCTTCCAGGATGATCTGCGCGTAGCCGATGATGCTGGCGAGCGGCATGCGCAACTCGTGGCTCATGTTGGCGAGAAACGACGTCTTGAGCCCGGCGATTCTCTCTGCTTCGTCCCGGGCCCGGCGAAGCGTCTCCTGGATGGAACGCTCCGCCGTGATGTCCTGAATCGTGACGAGTCGGGCATTCCGTCGCTCCCAGAGGATCGGGATGGACGAAATCCGCAGGAAGGTCTCCTCGCCGCTCGTTCTTTCGAACGAGACCACCGAGGGCGAATCCTCCGGAAGGGAAAGGGGAGACGGGGCCCCGATCATGGCGTAGAGCGGTCGGTCCAGGATCGATTCGACCGCCGGATTGGCATAGAGCACCCGGTCCCGCTCATCCAGGATCATCACGCCGTCCGATATCCCTTCGACGATGGCGCGAAGCTGGGATTCCGCTTCGAGCAGAGTCCGGAACACGGCATGGCGCTGGCTCGCGAACGAGAGCAGCCGCTCGACGACGTGGGGCGGATCCTGATCGGGATCCAGGTAGTCGGCAATCCCGTCCGGCGGCGGGCCGGCCGCGGACGGGTCCGAGTCCGTATCCAGTGCCAGCACGACAGGGAGGCCGAGCAGGGTGGAGGGC
>JAHEEH010000471.1 GCA_024640835.1 Bacteroidota bacterium | reverse complement strand
CTCGTACGGCAACTACGACGCGTCCCGGATCGCCATCCTGAAGCGCATGGCGGATCGGCTGTGGGAAGTGGATCCAGGGGCGTACGTGATCCTCGAGCACTGGACCGACAACAGTGAGGAGACCGTGCTGTCGAACTACGGCATGATGCTCTGGGCGAATGTCACGTATGCCTACCAGGAGACCGCGATGGGCTATCACACGTGGGACGACGGATCGTACGGGAAGTCCGACTTCAGTTGGGGGTACTTCCGGGAGCATGGATGGTCCGTGCCGCACGTCGTGACCTACATGGAGAGCCACGACGAGGAACGGATGATGTTCAAGAACATCAACTATGGCGGGTCGTCGGGTGAGTATTCGACGAAGGATCTGCCGGTAGCGCTGGATCGGATGAAGGCGGCCGCCTCGTTCTTCTTTGCGACCCCCGGCCCCCGGATGATCTGGCAGTTCGGGGAGCTGGGGTACGACGTCGGGATCTTCTACCAATGCAAGACCTGCAACAAGCCGATCCGCTGGAACTACCTGAATGATCCGTTGCGACGGAAGCTCTACGACACGTACTCGGCGCTGATCGCCCTCAGGCGTGCGCACGCCGTGTTCACGGAGCCCGGCACCTCGGTCTCCGCGCTCCTGGACCGGGAGGTGAAGTACCTGCGGCTCAACCACCCGTGGAATGGAGAAAAGGTCGTCGTCGTCGGCAATTTCGATGTGATCGCCCGCGAGGCGAGCGTGTATTTCCCGGTGGCCGGGACCTGGCACGACTTCTTCGCCCGGACGGACCTCGAGGTGACCGCATCGTCCCAACTGATGACGCTGGAGCCCGGCGAGTTCCACGTGTTCACCAGCTTCCAGCCGAGGGTCGTGCCGGCCGAGGGCCTCGTGACGGTGGACGCGGACGCGGACGTTGAGCTTCCGACGGCCGTCGAACTGCACGCCAACTGGCCGAACCCGTTCAACCCGACGACGACCGTCGCCTTCGATCTGCCGCGAGCGGTGTCCGTCCGGCTCGACGTGGTCGACGTATCGGGCCGGCTCGTGGCGCGTCTGGTGGACGGTGTCCGCAACGCCGGCCGGCACGAGGTGGCCTTCGAGGCCCGGGGACTCGCGAGCGGCGTGTACCTGGTCCGGCTCGAGGCGGGCGGCATCGCGCGGTCGAGAACCATGCTGCTTCTGAAGTGAGGGGGCTGCAGGCCGGCTCCATGGAACTCCACACGGTCTGGGGGAATCCACGGGCACTTCGAATGGTCTAACGAGTACCCTTTTGGATCGGCAACCGGAGAGTGCCATGCGACGCCCCACTTCCCTCGCCACGCTTCTCGCCGTTCTGCTCGCCCTGCCGTTCGCGGCAGCCCCGGCAAGGTCCCAGGATCCGGCCGCCGGCGCCATCACCGGCACGATTTTCGGCGTGGACGCCGATCTCATGCCCACGGTCACGGTGTTCGCGTTCGATCCGGATTCGTCGGATGCCGCGGGAATGGGGTACATGGCGATGGCGGATCCGGACGGGACGTATCGGCTCGAAGGGGTCGCGGCCGGCTCCTACTTCGTGGTGGCCCAGAGCCCCGAATACGGTCAGCAGTACTACGACCGGGCGGCCTCCCTGTCGGACGCGACGTCCGTCGAGGTTGCGGCCGGTGACGAGGTGTCCGGCATCGATTTTCGCCTTGCTCGTCCAGGGGTCGGCTCGGGATCCCTTTCGGGCGTCGTCATGGCCGGCGACACGGGCCTTCCGATCACGGCGAGGGTCCGGGTGACCGACCCTTCCCGGTGGAACGTGTCCTTCTCGGCCTCGACCGACGTTTCGGGTCGATTCACGGTGGCAGGCATGGCCTCCGGCTCGTACCTGGTGCGGGCGATGGCCGAGGGATACGTGGCGGAGTATTTCGACGACGCCCGAACGGAGGGACAGGCTGCGCGCGTCGTGGTCACGGAGCCGGACGAGACGACGGGCATTGACTTCGTCCTCGCTCGTGCCGGTGCCATCACCGGGCAGGTCCTGGAGCGTGACGGTCTGCCCTTCGAGGGTGCCCGCGTGACGGCCTGGCCTGCGGCCTCGGGGGATTCGACGGGCGTGGTGCCGCCCGATTCCACCTGGGGAGATGGGGGCATTGGAGCGGACGGCTCACCCATCGTCATGTGGCCAGGAGGCTACACGGCCTCCACGGGGCCGGCGGGGCGCTTCCGCATCGACGGCCTTCCGGCCGGGCTGTACGTGGTCTCGGCCCAGGGCCGGAACGCCTGGAGATCCGTGACGATCTGGTACGATGGAACCGAGGATCCGGCGCTGGCGGCAACGGTGGGTGTGCGGAGCGGGGCGACGG
>JAHEEH010000068.1:4431-8043 GCA_024640835.1 Bacteroidota bacterium | reverse complement strand
CATCGACGGTGTGCGGGTCACCACCGACCAGACGACCCGGTACGACCTGGTCATGCGCGAGGAAGTGATCCAGGGGGAGGAGATCATCGTGCAGGCGGAGCGACCGCTGGTCCAGAGGGATCTGACCGCGTCCAAGCGGACGGTCGTGGCCGACGAAATCGAGGCGCTTCCGGTCGAGGGGTTCTTCGGCGTCCTCGTCACGCAGGCGGGCGTGTCGACCGGACCGTCGGGTGAGATCCACATCCGGGGTGGCCGCTCCAACGAGGTGGCGTACCTCGTGGACGGGATGTCGGTCGGCAATCCATTCGACACGAACGGACTCGCCACCACGGTCGCAACCGACGCCATCCAGGAGATGACCGTCATCTCGGGAGCGTTCAACGCCGAATACGGCAAGGCGATGAGCGGCATCGTGAACCTGGTCACCAAGGAAGGTGGAGACCGGTACGAGGGCTCGCTCAGCATGTACGGCGGCGACACGTTCACCGGGCACGGTGACATCTTCCTCACGCCGGATTCGAGACGCCTGAACGTGCTCACCATGGAGGGGTCGCTGAGCGGTCCGGTTCCCTTCTTCCGCAAGGTCCGCTTCTTCGTGTCCGCGCGACGAGACCTCGACGACGGACACATCTGGGGTCGCAGGGAGCACCTCCCGTCCGACTCCGCGAATTTCAACTCCGACCCGGCCCGCATGGCGCTGATCCAGCAGCTCATCCCGGGATACGACGGACCGGACTGGTACTACGAACTGCACGGCAAGCCGTGGTACGAATACGGAGAGGGCGAGGAAATCCCCGGCGAGCTCGTCAACATGAACCCGTCGCGCAGCGCGAACGTCATCGCGAAGCTCACCACGAGGCCCATCCGGGGAGCCAAGCTGGAGTATTCAGTCCTGCACGACCAGGCCAGGCGCACTCCCTTCAGCTTCGCGGACCGCTTCAATCCCGACGGGGTGTGGAGCACGCGCGACCGATCCTGGAACCACGGAGTCCACTGGACCCACTCCATCGGCGATCGCACGTTCTACAATATCCGCGTGTCCTACGCCACGAACCGGCAGAACTGGTACCTCTACGAGGACCCGTCCGACCCCCGCTATGTCTCGACCGGCTCCATCATCGGATTCCCGGAAAACCACTTCGTCTTCGGCGGCAACGACAAGGGTTACGTGGTCGAGGAGGCCCGATCGCTTCGCGTCAAGGCGGACGTGACCCGGCAGATCGGCCTGATCCACGAGGTCAAGCTGGGGATCGATTTCCAGCGACACGGCCTGGACCGGGAGAACTTCCAGATCCTGTTCGACAACGATCACTATACCGTGCCCACGGTCGAGCCGGTCGACAACCCGGCGCACGACCGGTACGTGGACCAGCGGGTGACCGAGTTCAGCCTGTACGGGCAGGACAAGCTCGAATTCGAGAATTTCATCATCAACCTGGGCCTCCGGTACGAGCGCTTCGACCCGCACGGCAAGTACGTCTCGAACCTGCTCGATCCGCTGCTCCGCGACAGCGAGCTGGCCGACGCGGAAGTCAAGAACCTGCTGCTGCCGCGGCTCGGGGTGAGCTTCCCGATCACCGAGACGGGTATCATCCACTTCTCGTACGGCCACTTCGCCCAGATGCCCTCGCTGCGGTCGATGTACGTGAATCCGGAGTTCGAATTCCCGGTCGCGTCCGGTCCGCAATTCGGCAATACCAACATGCGGCCGGAGCGCACGGTTCAGTACGAAATGGGGCTCCAGCAGCAGCTCGGCGATCAGCTGGCGATCGAGGTGTCCGGTTTCTTCAAGGACATCCGGGACTATCTCACCTCCCAGACCATCCGCTTCAGCACGGTGGCGGGAGAAGACCTGTACAGCGTGTACCTGAACAAGGACTACGCGAACGTCAAGGGTATCACGGTATCGTTGACCAGGCGGCGCCCGCGGGGAGGTCTGCTCTCGGCCACGATCGACTACACGTTCCAGATGGCCGAAGGCAACAACAACAACTCGAACGCCTTCTTCTACAACTACCTGTCCGGGCGCGAAACCGAGCTGGAGCTCGTTCCGCTGTCGTTCGACCAGCGGCACCTGGTCTCGGGGACCGTGGGTCTCACGCGCCCGGGAAATTGGGGGATTTCGTTCATCGGCCAGTACGGGACGGGGTATCCGTACACCCCGCTGCTGATCGACCAGAAGATCGACCAGCTTCCCAACCAGGAGCGCAAGCCCGCCCAGGTCAAGCTGGACGTCCACGTCTACAAGGATTTCGGTCTCAAGGGCGACACCCGGCTGCGCGTCTTCGGCAAGGTGTTCAACCTGCTGGACCGCATGAACGAGCGCTTCGTGTTCGACGATACCGGGCGGGCGACCTATTCCCTGTCGGCCGAGCGGGGGACCTTCGCCTCATGGGAGTCGGCCGCCGCGCTCTCCCTCCCGGGGATCCACTCCCTCGGGGAGTATGACACGCGCCCGCAATGGTATTCCGCACCCCGTGAGATCCGCCTCGGCGCCTCGCTTTATTTCTGACCGACCCAGGAGCTGTACAGACCGCTCGATGAAGCTCATGAAGACGAGTCGCAACCGGCACCTCCGCCCCGTTTCCCTGGCCCTCGCCGTCCTCACCCTCTGCCTCGGCGCCTCACCCGCGCTGGGACAGACCCGACAGACGGGCTGGTCCTACCCCGAGGTCCGTTCGTGGATCGAGAGGCAGGCCTCGAAGTCCGGTTCGCCGGCCATCGCCAACTGCTTCGTGGACAACACGCAGCGCCGGGACGCCGTGCTCAACGGCAACCGCATCACGACGCAGATCCAGAACTTCGGTTCGATCTCCTCGCCCGGAAACACGCTGACGGACATCGTCTGGAACGGACTTGGCTATGGCTACGAGTTCGGGCCCTTCGTATCGGCCGAAGTGGTGGACGAGGGCCATCGCGATCCGAAGAGCGTGATGAAGCGGGATGAGAACGGCGAGGTCGTGGTCGACGATCAGGGCAACCCGGTCTGGGTGATGCACATCGTGTCGGACGGCCTGGTGTCGAACGGCGGCGAGGTGTCCCCGGACGGCAAGACCTGGTGGGGTTGGCAGCCTATCCCGTGTGCGCAGCCGGTGGGCAATTTTGCGGGAATCGAAGTCGTGGCGGAAGACTCCGACGAGATCCCCGTGTCCGACGCCCCGGACAAGAACCTGGACGGACGGCCCGATTCGTGGCCCCCTTCCTGGTTCAACCCCACCCTGGGCGAATACGTGTGGCCAGGAGCCCTGCAGCAGGGTGCCTCCAATTCCGACAAGGAGGCGCTCTATTTCATGAACGACTACTCCAACGCGGAATTCGCCTACTGGCCTTTCCCGAGCGACTCCACGAAGCGTGGCCTCGGCCTCGAAGTGGAGGTGCGCCTGTACCAGTGGGCCAATCCCCTGGCCGAGGACGTGATCTTCCTCATCTACAAGATCACGAACAAGAGCGAGAAGGATCTGGACAAGGTGGGCTTCGGGATGTGGGGCGACCCCCACGTCGGGGGTCCGAACGACTGGGCCGACGACCTCGCGTACTTCGACTCGACCCTGAACATGGTCTTCGCCTGGGACAACGACGGGCGGTCGGACATCGCGGGTCGCGTTCCGGGCT
>JAHEEH010000068.1:0-4421 GCA_024640835.1 Bacteroidota bacterium | reverse complement strand
GTTCCTCGAGAGCCCGGGGCTGGGCAACGAGATCATCGACGGCGTGTTCAGTGCAGGCGACGGCATCGACAACGACCATGATGGCATGGTCGATGAATCCTGGACCGACGGCATCGACAACGACGGCGACTGGCGGGCGGACCGGGATGACCTGGGCCTCGATGGCCAGCCGAGCACCGGTGACCAGGGCGAGGGAGACGGCATTCCGACGGCCGGAGATCCGTACGACATCACGAAGCCCGGCGAGCCGAACTTCGAGTTTACCGACATCGACGAGTCCGACCTCATCGGCCTCACCTCGTTCGCGTCCCCGCGTTTCGCCGGCAGCCAGGTCCGAAACGACGAGCAGGTATGGGCATGGGTCGAACCGGGCCGATTCGACGACGTGCCGTCGGAGCCCGGCGACTACGTGTTCCTGTACGGATCCGGGCACTTCCCGCTCCGGGCCGGAGAGACGAAGCGCTTCTCGATCGCCCTTCTCGTGGGCGAGAACCTCAACGATCTCCGCCTGAATGCGGCTACCGCCCAGCAGATCTTCGATGTCGGGTACCGCTTCGCCAAGCCGCCGGACAAGCCGACGGTCCGCGCGGTCCCGGGTGACCGGAAGGTGACCCTGTACTGGGACGACGTGGCCGAGAAGTCCGTGGATCCCCTGTCGCGCGAGCAGGATTTCGAGGGCTACGTGATCTACCGCTCCACGGACCACGAGTTCAGTGACCAGCAGACGATCACCGACATCAACGGCTCCAGGTTTCTATTCCGGCCGCTGGCCACGTCGGTGGGAGTCGATGCGCGGTTCGACCTGGACAACGGCCTTTCGGGCCCCTCCCCGATTCCGTTCCCCAGGCGCGGTGTCGCCTACTACCTGGGAGATGACACGGGGCTGTATCACACGTTCGTCGATTCGAACAACGTGGTAAACGGACAGACCTACTACTACTCCGTCGTAGCCTATGACCGGGGGTATTCCGGGTCGGACGATCCCGCGTTCGCGGAGGGCATCGCGCCGTCCGAGACGGCCAAGTCCATCACGTTCAACCCGGTCTTCGACGACTACATCTTCGACAAGAACACGGTCTCCGTCATACCGGGCCCCGTCTCGGCGGGATATTCCGATCCGACGGTCGGTGCGGAGGGTCGATTCGTGCGGGCGAGCGGTTCGGGGACGGGCGACATCAGGATCAAGGTCGTCGATCCGATGGCCATCCCGGATGCCGGGCTGTACCGTCTGGACTTCGACCGTGAGGGCACCGCTACGACCTACTCCGTGACGGACATGCTGACCCGGACGGCCGTCATCCGCGCGGTCGTGGGCAAGTCGGCCGCCCTCGGGGTCCGCAACGTCATTCCCGAGTCTTTCCATCTCGCGGACGGATCCGGTAACACCCTCCAGGAAGGAACGGACTACACCCTGAACGCCCTTGGGGGTTCGGTGGTCGTCGAGCCCGGGGGCGCCGCCGAGGGAGAGGAACTGACCGCGACGTTCCGCTACAGACCGCTTGCGGACTCCCGGCTGCTGGACGACGAGGAGGCCAACCTGGTGTTCGACGGATTGCACCTGTTCGTTACCGACGACGTGCTCCGCATCAACGCCGAGGAGACCGGTTGGGCCTCGGGCGGGCACGGCATCCCGTTCGAGGTCAAGGTGGCCACGACCGGACCCGGCCGGGTGGCGCAGCCGGCCGACTACGAGGTGACGTTCCACAACGAGAACGTCACGACCGGCTTCAACAACAACCTGCCGCTCCCCTTCCGCATCGTGAACCTCACGCGGGCCAACGAGGAGATCCAGGCCTTCGTACCGGACATCAACCGGAACGGAGCCTGGGACGTGGGCGAGCAGGTCATCTTCCTGGAGATGCTGGACGGCGTCCTGACGGCGACGTGGCAGTTCGCGTTCACCGACATCGGAGCAAGGCCGGGCGCGGGCGACGTCTTCTATGTCCGAACCGACAAGCCGTTCGCCGACGACGACGCGTTCACGCTGGCGACCGTAGGGGCCTTCGCGGATCCGGAGCGCCTCGCGAACGACATCGGCGACTGTGACGATCCGCTGGGCGAGTGCATCTACGTGGTGCCCAACCCCTACGTCGCGACGAACGAGATCGAGCCGAAGAATCCCAATTCCCGGTCCGAACGGGGAGATCGCCGGCTGTACTTCGCAGGAGTGCCTGCCAAATGCACCATCCGGATCTTCACCCTGGCCGGAGAGCTCGTCGACACGATCGAACATGACAGCCCCGTGGATGACGGGAAGGTATTCTGGGACCTCCGCACCAAGGACAACATGAACATCGCCTACGGGCTGTACCTGTTCCACGTGGAGTGGCCGCCCGACGACGCCCGGGGCGGACCCGGAGGATCATACATCGGCAAGTTCGCGGTCATCAAGTAGCCCGGGATCCCAGCGACATGAAGCACACGACTCATCGCATCGTCCTCCTGCTGGTCGTTCTGGCGTGTCTGCCCGCGGCGGTCCGCGCCCAGACCTTCGGCGATTCGGAGAAGGCCAACGAGACCATCACCAAGGTGGGCACCACGTCGGCCCAGTTCCTCAAGCTGGGCGTGGGAGCCCGCGCCATCGCCATGGGGGGCGCCTACGTGGCGGAAGCCAACGACCTGTCGGCGATCTACTGGAACCCGGCCGGCCTCGCGACCCTGGGCGGCGGCGCCGTGCAGTTCAATCACACGAAGTACCTCGCCGACATCGACTACAGCGTGGCCGCGTTCGGGACGCGGATCGGCAGCATGGGTACGCTCGCCGCCTCGATCATCTACCTGGGATCGGGGGACATGGCGGTACGGACGACCTCCCGGCCCGAGGGGACCGGAGAGCTGTTCAGCGCCTCCGACCTTTCGATCCAGCTCGGGTTCGCGCGGGCGTTGACGGACCGTTTTTCGATCGGGACCGCCGTGAAGTACATCCGCGAACAGATCTGGCATTCATCCGCATCGGCCATGGCGTTCGACGTGGGGGTCCTCTTCACCACGCCGTTCGACCGACTTCGTCTGGGGGCCAGCATGTCCAATTTCGGACCGAAGATGCAGATGACCGGACGCGACATCCTGTTCAGCACGGACCCCGCCGCGAACCAGTCCGGCAACGTGGAGGTGGTGAATGCGGAGTACCTCATGGACCGGCACGCGCTTCCCCTGCTCTTCCGGGTCGGCGTGGCCATGGATGCGTATGCGGACGCGAACCACCAGCTTCTCGTGCTCGTGGACGCGGCGCACCCCAACGACAACAGCGAGTACGTGAACTTCGGCGCGGAGTACACCTTCCGGGAGATGATCTACCTTCGGGTCGGCCATCGGAATACGTTCGAAACCGACGGGGTGCAGGGGCTCACCTATGGAGGCGGACTGAGCCTGCGCGTGGACCGCAGCATCCGCGCCCGATTCAACTACGCCTATGCCGATTTCGGCCTGCTGGAGGCCACGCACTGGTTCTCGTTCGATCTCTCGTTCTGATCCGGTGCGCGTTCCTCTCGTCCTGACCGCGACGCTTCTCTGCGTCCTGTTTGCGCCGTCTGCCAGAGCGCAGGTGCTCTCTGACCTCGTGGACCGGGGCGTCGACACGATCCCCGTACCGACGACGGTCGCCGGCAAGACGGCGCGCTTCGGTGCCGTTTCGGGCACGATAGACATGCCCTTCACCGGAGTCGCGGTGGAGGGATGGAGTCCGGCGGAGTCGCTGAGCGCCGAGATCCGCTTCTTTGGAGGGGACGACAGCCCCTGGCACCCCATGCATGTCGTCCGTTCGGCCACGAGCGATGCGTTCATCGCCGGGTACCGGAGCAGAAACGTGCGGACGGCCACCGGATTCGAGATCCGCGTTGCGGTAGCGAACGGACAGGAGGTTCGCATCGGGACGGCCGGCCTATTCGACAACCGCCTGGACCAGGATGCCCTGCCGGCTCCGGACGGACTCGCTCCGCTTCCGGCCTCCGTGTCCGGAAGCGTCGTCCCCCCACCGCTCGTGACGCGCACGGAGTGGGGCGCAGCGGATTTCATCGGGTCGCCCGTACCCCTGGCGAATCCGTCCTACGACTACATGACGTTCCACCACGCGGCCGGATTCTCGGCCACGACCCTGGAGGAGGGCGTCGTGCAGGTGAAGGCCATACAGGATCTGCACCAGAACGTCCGCGGCTGGAGCGACATCGGCTACCAGTTCGTGATAGACCGCGGCGGCCGACTGTACCAGGGAAGGCCGTTCCTGACGGAGGCGACCTCTCTCGAAGAGCTCCCGGTGCTCGCTCTCGGTGCCCATGCCGGGGGCGCGAACACGGGGAACATCGGCGTATCCCTGCTGGGCTGCTACCATCCGCCGGAGGGATCCTACTGCGAGCAGGTGATCACGCCGGAGGCGTACGACACGTACGTGACGCTGTTCGCCTTTCTTGCCGAGCGCTACGGGG
>JAHEEH010000470.1 GCA_024640835.1 Bacteroidota bacterium | reverse complement strand
CTTTGACGTCCCTGCGCACCGGTGTCCCGATGGGCCTGGAGTGGATCGTGAACAAGCTGCTCGCCAAGTCGCCGGACGATCGCTACCAGCATGCGGACGAGCTGATCGTCGATCTCAGGACCGTCGACCTGGAGTCGGCCGGAATGACGCGCGTGTCGCGTGCGCCGGCCTCGGCCGCCGTCGCGTCGGCCGACGGGCAGCGGGGAAGGGGTGGAAAGGCGTGGGGGATGGCAGCGGGCACGCTCCTGGCCGGAGCGGTGCTCGGGACGGCCCTCGGATACCTTGTCGCGCCTTCGGCCTCGGGCGACGTCACGTACACGGAGCTTCGGGTCAGGTCTGCCGAATTCCGCCACCCGGATCTTTCCGCCGACGGTCGATTCCTGGTGTATGCAGGCACGGGAGGTACGGACGAGACGAACCTGCTGTTCGTGTACGATTTCCGGACGGGTGAGACCGTGTCGCATTCCATGCCGACCGGGACGATGGTCACGACCTTTTCGCCGGACGGGAGCCAGGTCGCGTTCGTGTCCAACGGCCAGGCGCAGATCATGCCGGTCGCCGGTGGAAGACCGATCGAGCTCGCGCCCGCGGCCTTCAGCGGCCTCGCGTGGATCGGCAACAGCGACGTGGTCTACGCCACGCCGAACGGTGAGAGTCTCATGCGGGTCGATACGGAGACCGGCCGATCGGTCCCGATCCTGGAACGCGGCGAAGACCGCAGCCTGACACCGATCCAGTCCCTGCCGGACGGCAGGATCCTGGTGAACAGGGACCGGGGGGACCTGGACAGCCAGGACCTGATCATACTCGATCCGGCGACCGGTGAGATTCAGGTCGTCGTCGAGAACGACGGCTTCGACGGCCGGATTTCCCGGTCCGGCCACCTGCTGTACTCGCCGGACGCGCGCCAGCTTTTTGCCCGGAGAATCGATCTGGGTACAGGGCGGGTTTCCGGTGTGCCCTGGTTTGTTGGCGAAACCTCGCTCGAATCGCCGTACGCCTTGTCGGCTTCCGGTCGGTTCGTCCTTCTTTCCGAGTCCGACTACGGGGCGAGAGACCTCGTGCGGATTGACGCAGACGGAAGGGAGGAGGTGATCGGTGTGGCCCCTCTCGACTTCGAGGAAATCCGGATCAGCCCGGACGGGAGGCGCGTCGCGGCGGAGGTCAACCGGTACAACGGCCGATACGACCAGATCGTGCTGGTGGACATGGCAGACGACCCGACCGCTCAGCGGTTGACCGACGAATCGTCGAATTACGAGCCTGCCTGGTCCCCTGACGGGTCGAAGATCGTGTACTCGTCCGAGATGGATACCCGCGGCCGGACCGCAATAGTCGAAAGGGCCTCGGACGGGTCGGGATCGCCTCGCGTCCTGGTATCCGGTCCCGATCCCATCGGCTACGTGGACATGTCCCGGGACGGGCGCTTCATCACGTACCAGGAGGATGTGTATGGACCGGGTGGGACATTCATCGGTGTCTTTTCGCTGGCGGACAGCACGGAGGTGCTTCGTCTAATGGAGGCCGGCACCGTCTATCGCTATCCAAAGTTGTCTCCCGATGGTCGATACATCGCGTACATCAAGGTCGAGGCCGGGGGCGAGCAGGTATGGGTATCGTCCACCGATGGCGAGTCGTCACTTCCCGTTACCTCGAACGGTGGCGACATGCCTGCCTGGTCCGCGGACGGATCGACACTCTATTTCGTTCGTGGATCCACGATCTGGGCGATGCCGGTTGCCACCTCCAGCGGATTTCGCCGCACGGGACCGGAGCGCGAAGTGTACCGGTCGGACCGCAGCTTCTTCTACGACGTCATGCCGGACGGCTCGGGATTCGTCATCGCCGTGTCCCGCAACGAGGCCATGTCGGCATCCGTTCGCGTCATCGACAACTTCTTCGAAGTGCTGGATCGCGCCGTGCCGGAAGGGCGTTGAGGGCGTCGCAGGGAGGGGCGGCAGATCGTGAAGCTGTTGTGAAGACACCTCTCTGCGCCCTAACTTGATATGCTACCCCCAACCGGGCGCCTTCACGCGTCCGCGAGAAATGACCGGTCTCCACCTCTCCCAGTACCGTATCGACGCCGAGCTTGGCCGAGGTGGCATGGGGATCGTCTACAGGGCCACCGACACGAAGCTGGACCGGACGGTCGCGCTCAAGGTCCTGCCGCCCCACGCGCTCGCGAGCGAGGACGACCGGGCGCGATTCTACCGCGAAGCCCGTGCAGCCGCCAAGCTGAACCACCCGCACATCGCGACGATCCACCAGATCGACGAGGCGGTGCCATCGGACGCCCCGCACGGCACCGAACCCCGCCCCTTCA
>JAHEEH010000067.1 GCA_024640835.1 Bacteroidota bacterium | reverse complement strand
CCCGAACGGTTCGAGCGCGGGGTGCTGGGCAAGTACGCACTCTCTCTCGGAGATGGATACCTGGTGCACGGCACGCCGTATCAGCGCCTCCTGGGAATGCCCGTCACCCATGGTTGCGTCCGACTCGGTGACGACGATCTGGAAGTCGTGTACCGGTCGCTCGGCATCGGCTCACCCGTCATTCTCTACTGAGCCGGCCATGACCAGGACTCGCCTGATACTCGCTGCCCTTCCTGCGCTCCTGCTCCTTCTCGTGGCGGGCTCGATGTCGATCGTTCGATCGACCCGGATACTGCACGGTCCCGCTCCCGCCCCCGAGGACAGCCTGCGAAGGGCCGTCACGTACCTGGAAGCCCGGCTCGATGGCGCCCGGGTTCCCTCGATGACCCTGGCCATCGATCCTGCCTCCGGCACGGTGGAACTGTTCCACGGTCCCGTGCTCCTCAGGCGGGTGCTGACCGACCGCATCGCGGTTTCGGCCGGTATCCGGTACGCACACCCGGACTCGTCCATCCGGACCTTGGTGTCGGAGCGGCGCGGCCTGCTTCCCCCGGAACCTGTTCGTCACGTGACGGCCCCCGCCGACACGGCGGAAGCCAACCGCATGCCGACGGACATTCCCACGGAGACCGCGGGCGCATACCTCACCATCTCGTGCGGCAACGACCTCGTGGTGCGCCTGCAGCCGTCCGACCCTTCGCCATCACAGCGCTTCGCGGGAGCCCTGTTCAGGGGGGCCGAGCGCATCGCGACGAATCTCCGGGACCTCGTCCGCACGACGCGTCCCGAAGAGGTCACGGTGCGCCTGCCCCACGGCGACGCGCTCGCCATCTACCGGGCACTCTCGGAGGGATCCACGATCGCCGTCCGGTCCGGCCGTTCATCGGGCAGCTCGAACCGGTAGCCCGCTCCGCGGACTGTCGCGATCCTGTACGGCCAGCCGATCGATTCCAGCCGTCGCCGGATGAAGTGGACGTATACGTCCACCATGTTCGTGCCCGTATCGAACCGGATGCCCCATACCCGGTCCAGAAGTTCCTCCCGAGAGCACACGTTGCCGGCCCGCCGGACCAGGTAGACCAGGAGCGCGGCCTCGCGGGGCGTGAGCCGCACCTCCCGTCCGGCGTGGGTCGCACGGAGGGAGCCGGGATCCACGGTGAGCCCGCGAACCGTCTCGGCGGGCGCCGCGGGCCACGGGGCGGATACGCCGCGTGAAACAGCCGACGCCGTCACCTGCAGGAGCCGTCGATGGGCGAAGATCTTGGCCTCCAGCATGGCCGAATCCCAGGGCGGCTCCAGTACCGCATCGGCTCCGGCCGCCAGGGCCTCCGCCGCCTCGCCGGGCGCGCACAGGGCCAGGGACGGCCCTGCAAGGCGCTCGCGCACGGCATGCGTCAGCGTGTTCAGCACGGGGGCGGCCGCGAACTCCCACAGGAACAGGACGCCGTCGCACCGGGCGGCCGACGCGATGAGGCTGCGACCGGACTCCGACAACTCACCGGATGCCAGCAGCAGATCCGAACCCGGGATGATCTCGAGCCGGTCTCCCTCCCTGAGCGAGTCCCTGACCTGTCGGGTGCGCTCGCCGTCTTCGCCAACGAGGATGACGTGCATGGTTGCGTTCGCTGATGAGCAAAGATACGGGCGGACGGCCTTGCGCAACCCGGGGCCACTTTCTGCGATATACCGACGACACCCGACGAGAGAACGACATGCGCACGCTCCTTCTGGCTCTCGCCCTTCTCATCGCCGTGCCGGCCGCCGCGCAGGACCGTGTCGATCCCGACATGCTCTCCGGAACGTGGAAACTGGAGATCGATATCGATCCTTCCGAAGGGGAATCCGCACTCGCCAGGATCGCCATCAAGCTCGCCACGGGCCTCATGGACGAGATCGAAATCCGGTTTGGCTTCATGGACGACCACCGGCTCCGCGTGATGGTGAATGCCTTCGGCAACAAGGACGAGGATTGGTCCCGATGGGAGATCACGGAGGACGGATACCTGGCCCTCGGCAACAGCGACCACTTCGACGTCGAGGACACCGTCTGGTATGCGGACGGGGATCGTCTCGTGGCGTTCGACAATCGCGAGAATCCGGACAACGACGGGGTGAAGGGCCTGGCGCTGGTCCGTATCCTCGAGTAGAAGGCCGGCACCGTGCCGGCTGACCCGGACCTCGCGCCATCCTCGGTCTCCGTGCCCGGCAGGTTGCTTCGTCTCGTTGCTGCAGCCCTCCTGCTGCTCACCTCGTGCTCTTCGTCGCGCCACGCCCGGAGGGCTCGAAGCGTGGGCATCGAGTGGGTGGATATCCCCGGAGGCCGCTACCTGATGGGGGATGCGTTCGAGGGTTCGAACCAGGACGCGCTCCCCCTGCATCACGTGGACGTCGCACCGTTCCGTCTCCTCCGGTACGAGGTCACGTTCCGACAGTATGACGCGTTCGCCGGAGCCACGAACCGCCGCCTTCCGGACGCCTCCGGTACGACCCGGGGGGACCAGGCCGTCGTCGACGTGGACTGGGACGACGCCGCCGCCTTCTGCGACTGGATCGGCGGACGCCTGCCGTCGGAACGCGAATGGGAGTTCGCTGCCGCGGGTGGACCCGGGAAGCAGCTCTTTCCGGGCACCAGCGACCCGGACTCGGTAGACGCCTTCGTCCGTCATCGTACGAACAGCGTAGGCATGCCGGGTGTCGTCGGAAGGAGGCTGCCCAATGCGTACGGCCTCTTCGACATGGGCGGCAACGTGGCCGAATGGGTCGGTGCGTTCTACCAGTTCTACCCCGCCGACGGGGAGGAGCCCGACTGGGTGGACCTGGGCGACCGGGGCATCCGCATTCTTCGCGGCGGCAGCTATTCGATGGAACCGGAGATCGCCCGAACCTACTGGAGGGCGGGGACTCTTCGCGAGGTACGCTCTCCGGCCATCGGCCTTCGCTGCGCGCGCTAGGGAATCGTCGTCGGGCGGGTGTGCTCAGGCCGCCTTCGGCCCCTCCTCGTCGAACGCCTCGAGGATGACCTCGTCTTCCGGCAGCAGGGCATGGAGCCGCAGGACGGCACGGCGGATGCCTCCGGGATAGCGTCGATGCACGCGACGCACGGCCCCGAGCACGGCGGGACGCACCGAGAAGAGGTCCACCTGGGAGACGTCGGGGCGCCGAAGGGCTTCCAGGCGCAGGGCCACCCGGCCCATGGCCTCGTCCGGCCGCACGACCTCGGGGAGAAGCCGGAGGACGAAGCGCCGCAGCGTGTCCGCCCGGTTATGGGGATCCGGCAGCAGGCGGGATACCCGGCGGGGCACCCCGCCATCCGGGTGCACCTCCAGCACGATACGCTGGGTGCGCCGCTCCCCCAGCTTCTCCGAGGCCCGGACGGCGAGCAGGGCGGCAACGGCCGACAGCTCGGCATCCCGCACCGGGTCGTCGGGCTCCTCCGCCACCTCGACCGCCGGAGGCGGCACGTGCAGGGGCATCGCAGGATCCACGCCGGGATGCACCAGGTCGTGCACCGCCTCACCGTCCGCCCCGAACTGCGACCGGAGGTGTCGCCGCGTCAGGTCCGACAGGGAACCGAGCGTCGGGTATCCGAACAGGCGCAACCGGGCGGACATTTCCTCCGGAAGGCCGATCTCCGCGAGAAGGCCCACGTCGAAGCGGTCCAGAAATGCCCGACGCCGTTCCGGCACCACCCGCAGCACGTGCCGATCCGCGGACCGTACCGCGGCCAGCCGGGCCGTCACCCGGTCATCGGCCACGCCGATGCGGATCCCCAGCTCCGCGGCGAGCGCAGGCAGCGGATCGATCGCATCGACCCGAAACCATGCCCATGGCGGCCGGGAGGGCGCGATGAAGGGCGTGATGCGGTGCAGGGCATCCACCACACCGTCCCAGCATGCCCACTCCACGGAGGCATCCCGTACCCGGATTCTCGCGTCCGGGCACAGGCGGGCGATCCGATCCGCCCGGTCCCCCGGCCGAACCTCCCTGAGCGCCGCCACCCGGCTCCAGGAGACGGCGCCGCCACCCGAGAGAACCACCACCGGCCCTGGTTCGTCCGATACGCGCGCAAGGGCCCACGCCTCGAATGCCGGAACGTACAGACAGCCGATCCTACCTTCCGCGATCCGCTTACGATATGTGTGACGATATATTGCTCCCATGACGGACCTATCGGTAAAAACGCTGTTATCAGCGTATGGAATGCCCTCGCCTCGTATGGCCTGCCCGACACGTCGTTCTGTCGTTCAATGCACATAGTTTACACCATAGTGTATAGCACACATATACACATGTGCAATATGTTCTTTCATGAAAAACCTTGATCCCGCCCTCTCCTGGCTGCCCGACCTCCATGCGATGATCCGCATGGACGCCGGCGCACGACCTGCCCTGCCGGACGGATCCGGAATCCGCGCCGTCCTGGACGATGGAGAAGAAACGACGGTCGTTGCCCCCGTCCGGGCCGTCGCCGGACTGCCCACGGGTGGGCGCTCGGAACCCTGGCGGGTCCTGCGCCTGGACGGTCCCCTGCCTCACGACGCGGTGGGCATACTGGCCCGCATGGCGACCGTGCTGGCAAACGAGGGAGTACCGATCTTTTCCCTGTCCACGTTCGGCACCGACTACGTCCTGGTGCCGTCCGACCGGGCCGGCGAGGCGCACCACTGCCTGCTGGAAGCCGGCTACGCCATCCACAACGTTCCGTGACCATCCCATGGCCGATCTGCTCGTCGCCACCTGGAACATCAATTCGATCCGTGCCCGACTGGAGCGGCTCGTCGCGTTCCTGGAGCGGCATGCGCCCGACGTCCTGTGCCTGCAGGAGACCAAGTGCACCGACGACCAGTTTCCCTTCGAGGACATCCGGGCGGCCGGATACGAAGCGGCCGTCCACGGCCAGCCCACCTACAACGGGGTGGCCGTCCTGACCCGGAACGCGCTCGAGCCCGCACTGCGCGGCCTGCCGGGCGACGACGAGGACACGCAGGCCCGGTTCGTCGTGGTGGATACTGCGGGGCTCCGGATCGCGAGCGCCTACGTGCCCAACGGAAAGGAGGTCGGCAGCGACAAGTACGCCTACAAGCTGGACTGGCTCGAGCGGCTCCGCGCCTGGGCGGTGAAGGAGATGGCGGACGGACGGCCGTTCATCGTCTGCGGCGACTACAACATCGCACCCACCGACGACGACGCCGCCTTTCCCGAGGTCTGGGCGAGTTCCGTGCTGTGCCACGCGGACGTGAGGGCCGCCTGGGACCGACTGACGGCCATCGGGCTCCGGGACGTCGTCCGGGAAAGGACGGAATCCCCGGGCCCGTGGACCTGGTGGGACTACCGTCGTCTCGCCTTCCCGCGCGGAGACGGGCTGCGCATCGACCACGTGCTCGCCTCGGAAGCGGCGGCGAACCGGTGTACCCGGATCGAGGTGGACCGTGACGAACGGAAGGGCGACAAGCCCTCCGATCACGCGCCCGTCCTGGCCTGGTTCTCGACCTGATCTCCCAGGGGGAGGCTGAGCTGGACCATTGCGTCCGGATCGTCCGGGAAGACGAGGCGGGAGGCCGTCACGCCCAGGAGGCGGACCGGCTCGGGGGGCGGCCCCTCCCCGTCGAGAAGCAGCTTTCGCGCCGCACGCAGGAGCATGGCCGCGCTTCGTGCGGGCTCCGCAAGCGTCATGCTCCGCGTGCACGTATGGAAATCGTGCCGCCTGATCTTGAGGGTCACCGTGTGCGCCCCGATGTCCCTGCTTCCCAGCCGGCGGCCCACCTCGTCGCAGAGGGCTTCGATCTTCAGGAGCATGTCCCCGGGCGAGACGAGGTCTTCGAAGAACGTCCGCTCCGCACCGATCGACTTCCGCACGCGATCCGTCCGCACGGGTCGCTCGTCCGTCCCGTAGGCCGCCCGGTGCCACCAGCGGCCGGCTTTCCCGAACAGGCGCGCCATGTCGTCCTCCGTCCGGGCACGGACGTCCAGACCCGTCCGGATGCCGGCCTCGTGCATGCGCCGGGCCGTCGCCGGTCCAACGCCGAAGAACCGCTCGACGGGAAGCGCCGACAGGAAGGCGTCGGCCTCTCCGGGGGTTATCACGGTGAGGCCGTCCGGTTTCCGGGCCGCCGAGGCCACCTTCGCCAGGAACTTGTTGAACGAAACGCCGGCCGACGCCGTGAGCCCCGTGTCCTCGAGAATCATGGCCTTGATGCGCCGGGCGAGCAGGGTGGCGGACGGCGGACCCGTCAGCGGCTCGGTGACGTCGAGATAGGCTTCGTCGAGCGACAGCGGTTCCACGAGGGGCGTGAAGGACAGGAAGATGTCCCGGATCTGGCCCGATACCGCCCGGTACACGTCGAAACGCGGTTTCACGAACACGAGGTCCGGGCAGCGCCGGGCCGCCACGACCGACGGCATCGCCGAGTGTACGCCGAAGGCCCGTGCCTCGTAACTCGCAGCGGCCACCACACCGCGTCGTGACGATCCCCCTACGGCTACCGGACGTCCCCTGAGTCCGGGGTCGTCCCGCTGCTCGACGGACGCAAAGAACGCGTCCATGTCCACGTGGATGATCTTTCTCACAGATCCTGGTCCATCTGGTGTGGTCGGCGACGCCCGGCGCGCGGATCCCACGTTTCCAACGATGACCATCCGATCTGTTTCCCCCGGCGCCGGTGCCTCGATCGCGAGCGACCATTGCCTTCCTGGGCGCGTGCCTGCTCATCGTGCCGGCATGCGCTCCCGTCGTCTCGCCCTACAGCCACACGGCGTACGTGCAGGCCACGTCGCTGAAGGCGCGCAGTCTCCGCCTGATGGATCGGGCCACCGGATCCTGGGACGATTCCGCCAGCGACGTCGAGAGGCTGCAGACGGATCTGAGCGCTGCGCTCGAGTACGCGAAGGGACGTCCGCGCAACGCGTTCTCCACCGGCCAGTGGCAGCGGCTGCTCGATCCGACCGGGCACCTGCTGGGGGGATTCCTGGCCCGCTGGGCGACGGAGGGGACGCTTGGACCCACCTTCATCGTCGAAGCCAAGCAACTCGTGGGAGAGGCCTTCGACACCATCAGCGGCCTGGAGTCGGGAAAGGTCGGAGCACCGAGAGGACCATGATCCACCGCCTGATGTCCGAATCGCCCGACACGCGCGCGAAGCGTGACTTCGACGCGTTCGTCCGAAGCCTGAAGGATGCCCTCCGCGATCGCCTGTCCTCGGACTGGCCCGCCTACCGTGCGGCCCTGTTCCAGATCGGTGACGGCTTCGTGGACCGGACGCGGGGGGACATGGCCCGGTGGACGGGCCTGCTGGCGACGGGCGCGCTGACCCGCGACGACTTCGAGTGGCTGGTGTTCGGCCGAAGGGAGCTGGCCGAGCTCGAGGCGCTCCGCCTGGCCGGCCTGTCACTGGCACAGATCGACCGCTTCCGGGCCGCCCTCGTCGAGACCATCGTGGGCACGGCATTTCGGCACTTCCTGTAAGGCCGGTCGCGGAACCGGTCTTTCGCCCCCCGGTACGCTTCTCTCCGGCGAGGCTTGCAGCCCCGAGCCTGCCCGGCTATGTTCGCGAGACCCGTCCGCAACCCCTGCCATGTCCGATCAGCGCTTCCTGGTCACCGCCCGCAAGTACCGCCCGCAGCGCTTCGACGAGCTGGTCGCACAGGAGCACGTGACGGGCACGCTCCGGAACGCGGTCCGGCTCGACCGCCTGGCGCACGCCTACCTGTTCACCGGTCCACGGGGCGTGGGCAAGACCACCGCCGCCCGGATCCTGGCCAAGGCGATCAACTGCACGGCCCCCGCCGAGGAGCGCCCGGACGGCGCCGAGCCCTGTCGCGCGTGCGACTCCTGCCGATCGTTCGAGGAGGGCCGGAATCTCAACATCATCGAGATCGACGCGGCGTCGAACCGCGGAGTCGACGACGCGAGGGAGCTGCGGGAGACGGTCCGCGTTCCGCCCCAGGGCAACCGGCGGAAGGTGTACATCGTGGACGAGGTCCACATGCTCACCAAGGAGGCGTTCAACACCCTCCTCAAGACCCTGGAAGAGCCTCCTCCGCACGTCCTGTTCATCTTC
>JAHEEH010000066.1 GCA_024640835.1 Bacteroidota bacterium | reverse complement strand
GCTGATGACCGTCCTGACGACCATCATCGGCCTGCTTCCGGTCATGGTCGGCACCGGTACCGGGTCGGAAGTGATGCAGAGGATCGCAGCCCCGATGGTCGGCGGCCTGGTCAGCTCCACCCTGCTCACGCTCATCGTCATCCCGGCGATGTACGTGGTCTGGTACCGGATACGGCTGGCCCGGGGCACGATTGGAGGCCGTGCGCAGGACGCAGAGGGGCTAACGTAACCTGGAGGCCGATCGGGGGTTATACCGGGCAACCCACAAGCTCGCGTCGACATGCCAACCCTTCCGGACTGGATACCGGGCCTCCATCCGCTCCTCGTCCACTTCCCGATCGCCCTCCTCTTCGCGGCCCTCTTCGTCGACCTGGTCTCGCTCTTCGCGCGAGGCCGGGAGGGCATGCTCCGGGCCGCCAACCTGCTGTTCCTGGGCGGAGCCGCGGCCGTCCTGGTCGCCTGGTTCACCGGCCGGATGGCCGCGGACCAGGTGTTCATCGGCGCCGAGGCGCAGGGCCTGCTGGCCGAGCATACCGAGCTCGGCGAGTGGACGCTGTACGTGGTCGCCGCGTACGCGCTCTTCCGGCTTCCCGTCTCGGTCAGCGCCCTGGGCCGTCGCACGGCAGTGCGTCTTCTGCTCTTCCTGGGCGGCCTGGCCTCGGTGGGCCTGATGACGGTTACCGCCCACCACGGCGCCGAGCTCGTCTTCCGCCTGGGCGTCGGCGTGCAGGCGGTCGAAGACCTCCCCGTCGGCAGACCCGTGGTCGCGTTCGATTCCGCATCGACCGCCGACGGCGGTCTCGTCCGCCTGGAGGACGGGGCGTGGTCCTGGGCCCCATCCAGGGCTGCCGCCTGGCAGGGCGCGGTGACGTGGCTCGAGGGCAAACCGGGCGCGTTCCGGTCGTCCCTCGTCGACGCGGCCGGGCGGGGTGACGTCCTCGAGCTGGAGCTGGAGAGCGAGACCCTGTTCTTCACGTTCTCCGAGCCGTTCGACGGGGTCCAGATCGACTTCGAGGCGGACCTGTCGGAGTTCGACGGGACGATGATGGTCGCTCACGAGGTGGCCGGCGCGGACAACTTCCGGTTCGCTTCCTTCGGAAACGGGACCGCCCGCCTGGGCCGCGCGGAGTCCGGCGATCTGCTGGTGTCCGAGTCGGGAGATGCCGACCTCGCCGGCTGGCGGACGTTTCGTTACGTGGCGCAGGCCGGGCATGCGCGTGCCTACGTCGACTCAGGACTGGTCGTCCACGGCCACTTCGACGCCGGTTCGGCGGCGCCCGCCGGGCTCCGCCTGAACGGGACCGGACGCGTCCGGCTGGCGTTCATGTCCCTCACGCCCGTGTTCAACGCATCCGAGTGAGACGGATCATGGCTGAGTACTACTTCGCGCGAACCGTGGATGGGGACCTCGATTCGGTCGTCGAGCGCGTGACCGAGGCCCTCAGGAGCGAGGGATTCGGCGTCCTGACCACCATCGACGTCAGCGCGACCCTCAAGAAGAAGATCGACGTCGACTTCCGCCCGTATCGCATCCTGGGCGCCTGCAATCCGACATTCGCGCACAAGGCGCTCCTGGCGGAGGACAAGATCGGGGCCATGCTGCCCTGCAACGTCGTCGTGCAGGACGTGGGCCGGGGTCGAACCGAGATTGCCGCGGTCGATCCCGTCGCGTCGATGTCGGCCATAGAGAACCCCGACCTGGCCGGCATCGCCGGCGAGGTGCGCGAGAAGCTTCGGCGCGTGGTGAAGGCCGTCTGAATGGACGAAGATCAGGACGCACTGCAATCGCACTGGCAGCGGGTCTACTCGACCGGAGATCCCGACCGGGCGAGCTGGCACCAGCCCACGCCCGGCACGTCCATCGACCTCATCGATCGGGCGGATTGCGGCCTCGACGCCGCCATCATCGACGTGGGAGGAGGGGCGTCCCTCCTGGTGGACCATCTTCTGGAGCGCGGCTACCTGGACGTGACGGTTCTCGACGTGTCGTCCCGTGCCCTGGCTCTCGCGCGTGAGCGCCTCGAGGCGAGATCCGAGTTCGTCCACTGGATCTGCGAGGACGTCACCGCGATGATTCCGGAGCGCCAGTACGCGGTGTGGCACGACCGGGCCCTCTACCATTTCCTGACCGACGAGGTGGACCGTGCGCTGTATGCGGCCGTCCTGTACGAGGCGGTCGAGCCGGGCGGATGGGTGATCATCGGGGCGTTCGCGCCGGACGGACCGAGGGTCTGCAGCGGATTGGAGGCCTGCCGGTACGACGGCCGGACCCTCGCGGCCGAGCTCGGAATGGGCTTCCGGCTGGTGGACGAGCGGCGGGAGGTGCATCGTACGCCGTCGGGCGTGGAGCAGCGATTCGCCTGGTCGGTCTTTCGGCGAACCGATCCCTTCTGAGCAGACCGTCCCGGCCTGCCACCCCGTCAGGCTCCGGTCGTTTGGCACGGACTTGGAAGGGTCCCCGGAGGCCCTTCGTCGCCGGCACGACTGCCAACGTGTCTGCGTCGTCGCATCCACGACACGCCGGAACCGTCCCATGAACCTGCAGAAGTTCACCGTCAAGGCCCAGGAAGCCATCCAGAGGGCCACCGGCATCGCCGCGTCCCGGAATCACCAGGGCCTGGAGCCGGGACACGTGCTTCTGGCTTTCCTCGACGAGGAGGGGGGCGTGGTCGAGGCGCTGCTCCACAAGCTCGGAGCCGCAACCGACGTACTCCGCACGAAGGCCGGCGAGGCCCTGGACCGGCTGCCCGTGGTGACCGGATCGAGCGTTTCCGGACAGTACGTAGGGCAGGAAGCCAAGAAGGTCTTCGACCGGGCACTGGCCGAAGCCGAGCAGCTCGGGGACGACTTCGTGTCGAGCGAGCACGTGCTCATCGGGCTCGCGTCCTGCAAGGATCCCGTCGGTGATGCGCTGCGCGACCAGGGCGTGGACCGCAAGGCGATCCTCGGCGTGCTGCGGGACGTGCGGGGCTCCCAGCGCGCGTCCGACGAGCATGCCGAAAGCCGCTACCAGGCCCTGAACCGCTACACCCGCGACCTGAACAGCCTGGCGCGGCGCGGGAAGATCGATCCCGTGATCGGACGCGACGACGAAATCCGACGCGTGCTCCAGATCCTCTCGCGTCGCACCAAGAACAACCCGGTGCTCATCGGCGAGCCCGGAGTGGGCAAGACCGCGATCGCGGAGGGCCTCGCCATCCGGATCGTGCAGGGCGACGTTCCCGAGAGCCTCCGTGACCGGCGCATCCTCGCCCTGGACATGGGCGCGCTCATCGCGGGAGCGAAATACCGGGGCGAATTCGAGGACCGGCTGAAGGCCGTCGTGAAGGAAGTGACCGAGGCCGAGGGCCAGGTCGTCCTCTTCATCGACGAAATCCACACCCTCGTCGGTGCCGGCGCGTCGGAGGGCGCGATGGACGCGGCCAACATCCTTAAGCCCGCCCTCGCGAGAGGAGAGCTCAGGGCCATCGGCGCGACCACGCTCGACGAGTACCGGAAGTACCTGGAGAAGGACAAGGCGCTGGAGCGCCGTTTCCAGACCGTGACGGTCGAGGAGCCGTCCACGGACGACACCGTCTCGATCCTCCGCGGCATCAAGGAGCGCTACGAGCTGCATCACGGGGTCCGCATCACGGACGGCGCACTGGTGTCCGCCGCCGAGCTGAGCCAGCGGTACATCACCGACCGGTTTCTTCCCGACAAGGCGATCGACCTCATCGACGAGGCCGCGTCCCGGCTCCGCATCGAGATCGACTCCATGCCGGAGGAGCTCGACCAGCTGGAGCGCCAGATCCGGCAGCTCGAGATCGAGCGGGAGGGCGTGCGCCGGGAGCAGGACGAGGCCAAGGAATCCGCCATCGCCGGCCAGCTGGCCAACCTGGACGAGCGGAGGACCGCGCTCCGCACCCGCTGGGACAGCGAGAAAGAGCTGATCCAGGATCTTCGGAGGACCAAGGAGGAGATCGAGGAGCTTCGCCTCGGCGCCGAGAACATGGAGCGGGAGGGCCGCTACGGGGAGGTCGCCGAGATCCGGTACGGGAAGATTCCCGAGCTGGAGAGCCACCTCGAGGAGACCAAGGCGAAGTTGTCGACCGTGCAGAAGAACGGTGCGTTGCTCAAGGAGGAGATCGACGCGGAAGACGTGGCGGAGATCGTTTCGCGCTGGACGGGCATCCCCGTATCCCGCATGCTCGAGAGCGAGCGGTCCAAGCTCCTTCGCATGGAAGAGGAGCTGTCGCGGCGCGTGGTCGGACAGGCCGAAGCGGTTGCCGCCGTTTCGAACGCCGTGCGCCGGGGACGGGCGGGCCTCCAGGAAGGGAGCCGCCCCATCGGCTCGTTCATCTTCCTCGGAACGACCGGAGTCGGCAAGACCGAACTGGCCAAGGCGCTCGCCGCGTTCCTGTTCAACGACGAGAACGCGCTCGTCCGTATCGACATGAGCGAGTACCAGGAGCGCCACACCGTGAGCCGGCTCGTGGGAGCGCCCCCCGGCTATGTCGGCTACGAGGAGGGCGGCCAGCTCACCGAGCAGGTCCGCCGCCGCCCGTACGCGGTCGTGCTGCTCGACGAGATCGAGAAGGCCCACCCGGAGGTGTTCAACATCCTCCTGCAGCTCCTCGACGACGGGCGCCTGACCGACAACAAGGGGCGCACCGCGGACTTCCGGAACACGATCGTCATCATGACGAGCAACCTGGGTTCCGAGATCATCCGGGAACGGATCGATGCGGCCGGCGAGCGCATGGAGCTGGCCGCGGAGGAGCGTCTTCGCGACGAGCTGATGGGGCTGCTGCGGCAGCGGCTCCGTCCCGAGTTCCTGAACCGCATCGACGAGACCGTGCTGTTCCATCCGCTCGGTCGCGGCGAGATCGCCTCGATCGTCGACATCCAGTTCGACGCCATACGGGATCTCGCCCGCCGGAGCGCCGGGATCGAGCTCGAGCTCACGGACTCGGCGCGGGGGTGGATCGCGGACCGCGGCTTCGACCCCGTCTTCGGCGCGCGACCCCTGAAACGGGTGCTGCAGCAGGAGATCACGAACAAGCTGGCCGAGGAGATTCTCGCCGGCTGGATCCAGCCCGGCGAGACCATCCGGATCGCGCTGTCCGGGGACGGGAGCGGTCTCCAGTTCGAGACCGTGCAGGCCGCCGTCCGTGCGTAGCGCCCCGGCGCCTGCCGGCAGGGTGCGAGCCGGTCAGTACGCCGCCGAGCGATCGGGCCGGCCCCAGTCCCGATAGACCCGGGAGAGCGAGGCGCGGGCCTCCTGGATGAGGCGATGATCGGGGCTGTCCAGGTT
This sequence comes from Bacteroidota bacterium, assembly GCA_024640835.1. Taxonomy (GTDB): domain Bacteria; phylum Bacteroidota; class Rhodothermia; order Rhodothermales; family UBA10348; genus JAHEEH01. Next base: position 2,762 of record JAHEEH010000066.1, on the reverse strand, counting down.
GTCGCGATAGATCGACAACGCCTCGATCAGGCTCGACTCCGCCTCCTGGTATCGACCCGTCGCGACCAGAAGGTCCGCGAGAATATGCAGGTCCCGGCCCACGTACATGTGACGGTCGCCCAGCTGCTCGCGGTGGTCGGACAGCACCTCGCGAAAGCGCGCCTCGGCCTCGGCCGTCTTGCCCTGCTGCTCCAGCACCCGACCCAGCCAGCTCTTCGCGTTGGTCACCAGGGGGTGGCCCTCACCGTACAGCCGGGTGCGCAGCTCCAGCACGTCGCGGAAGAGGGGCTCCGCGGCCTCGTATTGTCCCGTGTCGAAGAGCAGCGCGGCCAGGTTGTTGGTTGTCGTGGCCACGTCCGGGTGATCCTCTCCCAGGACGCGCCTCTGGATCGCGATCGCCCTGCGGTACTGGGTCTCCGCCTCGTCATAGCGCTCCTCGTCGTGCAGGACCCAGGCCAGGTTGGCGATCGTCTCCGCCACGGCCGCGTTCGATTCCCCGAACAGCTCTTCGCGCAGCGCGAGTGCCTCGCGGAACAGGGGTTCCGCCTCGTCGAACCGCCCCCGTTCGGCGATCACGACGCCCAGCCCGTTGATGCTGGTCGCCGTCACCGGGTCCCGCTCGCCCAGCTCATCCCTCCGGATCCGGAGAGCCTCCCGGTGGAGCTCCTCGGCCGTGTCGAGCCTTCCCTGCCACACGCGCAGCTCGCCCAGCTCGAACAGGCTTGCGGCGACGGTGGGATGCCCGGGCCCGTAGAGGGACCGGCGCATGGCCAGCGATCGCTCCAGGAAGGGCCCTGCCTCGTCGTAGAGGCCCAGTTGTCGATACACGGTCCCGATCACGGACAGCATCTCCGCCTGGACGTCGGGCTGACCGGCCAACTCGCGCTCCACGCGCGCCGCGCCTTCCTCCAGGAGCTCCCGCGCGGTCACCTGTCGGCCGCGGGCATTCTCGGGGTCGGCCACCTCGAACAGGTTGATCAGGAACTGGCGCACCTGCTCGGTCCTTGCGGCCGCCTGCTGCACGCGTTCGGACTGCGCGCTCGTGAGAACGGCGAATCGAAGCGCCATGACGGCGACCACCACGAGCAGCACGGCCGCCACGGACGTCGACGCCACCCCGACCCGGTGCCGGCGCACGAACTTCGTCGCACGGTAGGCCCAGGCGTCGGACTGGGCCCGCACGGGAAGTCCTTCAAGGTATCGCCGCACGTCCTCCGAAAGCTGGTCCGCCGACTGGTAGCGCCGGGACGGCTCCTTGCGGAGCGCCATCAGGACGATCCGGTCCAGGTCGCCGGCCAGCATGCGTCGAAGTCGGTCGATCCTTCCGCCCCGGGCCTCCGCCGCGACGGTCGGGGCCGGGCCGCCCCGCTCGTGCGTTTCCGTCGCCGCGGTCGCGACGGCCGTAGAGGGGCGCTCCGGCTCCGTTTCGCAGACCAGCTGTTCGATCTCCGCCCGCGTCAGGCCCGCCGTGCGATACGGGCGCGACCCCGTGAGAAGCTCGTACAGCAGCACGCCGAGCTGGTACACGTCGGAGGCCGTGGTCACGAACATGCCGCGCATCTGCTCGGGAGACGCGTACTCGGGCGTCATCACGCGGACCTCCGGGCGCGTCATGGGCATCGCGTAGCCGGGAAGGTTCGGATTGAGCACCTTGGCGATGCCGAAGTCGAGCAGGCGCGGCACGCCGTCGGCCGACACCAGGATGTTGCCCGGCTTCAGGTCCCGGTGCACCACCAGGTTCTGGTGGGCATAGTGCACCGCACCGCATACGGTGCGGAAGAGCTTGAGGCGTTCCGGAATCGAAAGGTCGTTGGCCTCGCAGTACTTCGTGATCGGAACCCCCTCGATGTACTCCATCACGAGGTAGGACAGGCCGTCCTCGGTCGCGCCGGCGTCGAGCAGCCGGGCGATGTTCGCGTGCGCGAGACTGCCCAGGATCCGCTGCTCGGTCCTGAAGCGGTGCAGGATATCGTCCGTGTCCATGCCCCGCCGGATGATCTTCAGCGCCACGTACCGCATGAACGACTGGTCGTCCCGAACGGCCAGGAACACCTGCCCCATACCGCCCTTGCCCAGGCGCCGGATCACGCGGTATGGACCCACCTGGCGCCCGACGAATTCCTTTTCGGCTTCCCGCTGCTCGCGCACACGGAGTACCGCATCCCGGAGCTGCGCCACCGGTTGCGGACCGTCGCTCTCCAGGAACGTGCCGGCCTCCTCGCCGGCGGACAGCAGGGCTCCGACGCTGCGCCGCAACTCCACGTCGTCTCCACACGCCTCGTCCAGCCACGCGTCACGCGTCGACGGCTCCCGCTCCAGGGCCTCGTCCAGCAGCGCCTCGATGCGCTGCCACCGTTCCGGAGTCATGTCCTTCATGCAGCGTCGGCTTCAGAGGGGATCAACCGGCGTCCGTGCCCTCGGTCAACACAAGATAGAGGAAGGACTTGGCCTTAAACCAGTCGCGGTCCACGGTGCGGGACGAGACGTCGAGCACGGCCGCAATTTCCTGGATCTCCATTCCGCCGTAGTACCGCATCTCCACGATCTGCGCCATTCGGGGATTGAGCTCCGCGAGCTTCTTCATGGCCTCCTCGAGGTCCAGGAGATCCAGGGGCCGCGCCTCCTCGAACAGCAGACCCGAATCCAGCTCGGTCCGGTGCGCGTCTCCCCCCCGCTTCTGCGCGTGGATCATGCGGGCATAGTCGACCAGGATCTGCCGCATGGCGCGTGCGGTGACCGCGAAGAAGTGCGACCGGTCGTTC
>JAHEEH010000469.1:1535-2331 GCA_024640835.1 Bacteroidota bacterium | reverse complement strand
CTTGCGGGCGAGGTCGGCGGTTTCGGACAGCGACGCGCTTTCGAGGAGGTCCGTGAGGGGCCGGGTCACCGTTTCCCATCTCCGGTGCAGTGGACACGGGTCGTCCATGGAGCAGTCCGGCCATCCGAACAGGCAGTCGTCGAAGGGCATCCTCCCGTCGATCGCGGTGACGATATCCGCCAGGCGGATGGCCTCTGCCGGTCTTCCCAGCGTCACGCCTCCGGTCGGGCCGCGCAACGACACCAGGAGTCCTGCCGCGGTCAGGCGCTGCAGGACCTTGGCCAGGAAGGACGGCGGCAGGCCGAGCGTCGCGCTGACCCTTTTCGCGGTGACGTACCCCTCCCCTTCGTGCTGCGCAATGGCGACCATCGCCCTGATGGCATGCTGGCAGGTCCGGGAAAGCATTTCCTATTTACGAGTCGCTTATCGGTATTTACGATATACTTCTCCGGAACGCAAGGACTTTCGGAGATTCTCATACCTCATTCATACAGGAAAGGCGTGCCCGCCGCAGGCGAGCGGCTCGGCCGGCGCGGGCATTTGGAGTGCCGCCGGCACGCGGTGTGGCGACCTGCCGTTGCTACTTCCCGGCCGAACCTACCCGCTCCAGCCAGGCTTCGACCTCGGCGCGAAGCTGCTCGAGCCTCTCGACCACATCCCTGCCCGGTGCCTGGTCGGCCGTCGTCGTCTGCATGGCCAGGTACGACAACTGCGAATCCAGCCGTCGCGGCGGGTACGAGTCCGTGTCATCGGTCACGACCTCGTCGCGCAACGCCTGAATCGGGGCTTTCGCGGC
>JAHEEH010000469.1:0-1525 GCA_024640835.1 Bacteroidota bacterium | reverse complement strand
GGAATCCACCTCGGCAAGCCCACGGTTGAACGACGATATCAGATCCCGCACCGAGAGGTCGTGCGCGAGCTGCGCCTCGAGATCCGACTGCGTGATGCCGGCAAACTCTATCCTGGGATCCAGCCGGACCACGAGGGGTCGCTCCAGCGTGAGGTCTCCGGCGCTCAACCGCACCCGGTACGATCCGGGGACCGCCATGGGGCCGCGCCCCGGACGCACTTCGGCCGAAAAGGCCCCCTCGTGCCGCAGATCCCAGGCAACGCCGTGCATGCCTGCCGTGGCAACCGGCGCTTCGGGAACGGCGGATGTGCCGCGCGGACCCCGCATGACCCGTTCCGGGTCCCCCGAGGACCGACCTCCACCCGCCTCCGTCAGCGTACGGATGACCGTGCCGGAGGCATCCAGGACCTCCAGCCTGACACCGTCCAACCCGGCTCCGATATGGTACCGGATGATGGCCCCGGCCGTCGGGTACTCCGGACCGTCCGAAGCACCGCGGTTCGAGGAATACCGCATCCGGTGGACGTCCCGGGGGACGAACAGGTGGGCCGGCTCGGATGCGACCTCCGGTGACCACTCGCGCAGCCAGGACACGTCGTCCAGGATCCAGAACGAGCGCCCCATCGTCGACAGGACGAGATCTCCTCGATGCACTTTGAGATCCGTGACCGGAGTGACCGGGAGGTCTCCCTGAAACGAAGCCCACGTCATTCCGTCGTCGAGCGAAACGAATAGCCCCGTGTCCGTTCCGGCATAGAGCAGGCCGGGGCGCACCGGATCCTCGCGTACGACCCGCACGGGTGAATCCCCCGGCATTCCCGTCGTGATCCGGATCCACGTGGCCCCGAAATCATCGGTCCGGAAGGCATACGGCGCGAAGTCGTCGAGCAGATACCGGTACGCGGCGACGTATGCCGTGCCTGCCCGGTGGGGGGACGGGTCTATCCCGTTCACGCGCCCCTCGGGCGGCATGGGGGGCGTCACGTCCGTCCACGTGACGCCGCCGTCTCGCGTGACGTGCACGGGACCGTCGTTCGACCCGGCCCAGATGACGCCCGGCTCGACAGGCGATTCCTCGATGACGTAGAGTACGGAGTAGTGCTCCTCCCCCGTGATGTCCCGGGTGATCGGGCTGCCCGACGCGACCTGCCTCTCGGGCCGGTTCGCCGTGAGATCCGGACTGATGCGCTGCCAGGTCCGCCCTTCGTCGTCCGTGCGATGCACGTACTGGGATCCGTGGTAGACGACGTCCGGGTTGTGCGGTGAGACCTCGATGGGGGCCACGCGCTGGAATCGAAATGGAAGACTGGACGGATTCTCCCCGTACAGATCCACGGCGCCCACGACGTACTGCCGCTCCTGCCCCGTCTTGCGGTCGAAGACACCGAAACGACCCTTGCAGTTCGAGTACACGATGTGGGCCGCCCCCGGCTTGGGCACTGCGGGTCCGGTTTCGCACCCCCCGAACTCCTCCCAGTACGCCGTGGGACCTCCCACCCTGTTCCCCGTCGGCAGGCTGGGTACA
>JAHEEH010000468.1 GCA_024640835.1 Bacteroidota bacterium | reverse complement strand
CTCGTCTGCCGTTGTCGTTCTCCCGAGCGACAGGCGCAGCGCAGAGGCGGCCTCCCGCCTGGAGTAGCCCATGGCGAGCAGCACGTGGCTCGGCTCGACGGCCCCGCTCGAACAGGCCGAGCCGGCAGACGCCTGCACGCCCTCGAGGTCGAGTCGAAGAAGAAGCATCTCGCCGTCTGTCCGCCGCTCGCCGCGGCCCGGAAACGTACAGTGCAGGATGTGGGGTGCCGTCCGCTCCGGACGGGTGCTGAATCGGATGGCGTCTCCGAGCTCTGCCGACAGGCCCTCTGCCAGGCGCGCCCGGAGTCCCGCGATGCGACCCCGTTCCTGCGCCATGGCTGCCGCGGCGAGCCGGATAGCTTCCGCGAAGCCCACGATGGCCGCGACGTTCTCCGTTCCCGCCCGTCGGCCCCGCTCCTGTCCGCCGCCGAGCATCAGCGGGGCACAGTCCACTGCCCGGCCCACGAGAAGAGCCCCGATTCCGGCGGGTCCGCCCAGCTTGTGCCCTGATATCGTGACGAGGTCCACTCCCAGGGCTTCGGGGGCAACGGGCTCATAGCCGGCCATCTGCACGGCGTCGGTGTGCATCGGCACACCCCGGTCACGACAGGCGGTCGCGATGTCGGTGACCCGCGCAAGGGCCCCCGTCTCGTTGTTCGCATGCATGACGGAAACGAGGGCCGCCGGCTTCTCGAGCGCTCCCGAGACGGCAGCGGGCGCTACGGACCCCTCCTCGCCCGGCCGCAGCAGGACCACTTCGCGTCCCTGGCGTGCCAGGTAATCCACGGACCTGAGGACCGATTCATGCTCCGTCGTTCCGGTGATCACCGCTCCATCCCGAAGCGCGGCGATTCCCCGGATGGCCGTGTTGTTCGCCTCGGTTCCGCCGCTCGTGAACCATATGCCGACCGGTTCCATGCCCAGGGCCTCGGCCATCACGATACGCGCCGACTCGACGGCGTGACGTGCCTCCCGCCCCCGCGCATGAACGGAGGAGGCGTTGCCAAAGCGCTCTCCAAGAAACGGAAGCATCGCATTGAACACCGCCGGAGCGAGCGGCGTCGTTGCGGCGTGGTCCAGGTAGACGGGATCCATCGGTCATGCGTCAGGGGGCTTTCCCTACGCCGTCCCCGGTTGACGGATCCTTCCTTTTCGGGTAGCGTGACCGTATCATCGGCCGCTGAAACCCGAACCCCGTCATGGACAAACTGGTCATTCGCGGCGGACGGCCGCTCTACGGGTCGCTCGAGGTGGGCGGATCCAAGAATACGGCGCTCGCCCTGATGTCGGGCGCCCTGCTCGCGGACGGAGTCACAACGATCGACCGCGTCCCGGCCCTTCGGGACGTGACGACGTTTTCGCGAGTCCTGGACGTGACCGGCGCCACGACGGGCTTCGACCCGGCGACGCATCGGCTCACCATCGATGCGTCCTCCGTCGACAAGCCCGTGGCCCCCTACGAACTCGTCAAGCGGATGCGGGCGTCGTTCTACATGCTCGGTGCTCTCCTCGGCCGCGCAGGCCGCGCGAAGGTGTCCCTTCCGGGTGGCTGCGCCTGGGGCCCGCGCCCCGTCGACCTGCATATCGAGGGCCTGAAGGCATTCGGCGCCGAGATCAGTCTCGAGGAGGGGTACGTCATCGCAAAGGCACCGGGGGGCCGCCTGCCCGGGGGACGCTTCACGCTCACGCCGTCCAGCGTCGGAGCGACCGTGAACCTTCTGCTGGGCGCCGTGACGGCCACAGGTTCTTCCCGCATCGGAAACGCCGCGATCGAACCCGATGTGGTCGAGTTCTCCCGCATGCTCGAGAAGATGGGAGCGCGGATCCACGGAATCGGAACGCGAACCCTCGAGATCGAGGGGGTCGACGGTTTGCACCCCGTGGACTGGGTCAATTGCCCCGATCGCATCGAGGCCGGGACGTACATGATCGCGGCGGCCATTGCCGGCCGCCCCGGCATGCCCATCACGATCAAGGGCGTGAAGACCGACCACATGGGCGAAGTCTTCATGGATGCGTTCGCACGCACCGGCACGCGCGTCACCGTGGAGGGTGAATCCGTCCATGTCGTGCCGCCGGAGGCGCTCGAGGGCGTCTCCATCGAAACCGCGGTCTTCCCCGGCTTTCCGACCGACCTGCAGGCCCAGTGGACCGTACTGCTGGCCTGTGCGTCCGGCAATGCCAAGGTGCACGACACGGTGTACACGGACCGGTTCAAGCATATCCCGGAGCTTCTCCGGATGAACGTCAACGCCATCGTGGTGGGCGGCGAGGTCGTCGTGGAAGGCGGACGCATCGTGCAGGGAGCACACGTCATGTCCACCGACCTGCGGGC
>JAHEEH010000467.1 GCA_024640835.1 Bacteroidota bacterium | reverse complement strand
GGTGGTGCCGGGTTCTACAGAATCGACCGAAATGCAGGCGGTACCTGCCAGTCGGGTCCCGGACCCGAGGCTCCCGACCTGGGCATTTCCACGTCTTCCCCTGCCAGGTGCCTGAATGCCTGCACCAGGTCGGCCGTTATGGCATCGACCGGCCGCCCCTTTATGTGATGGCGTTCCAGCACGAGGACGGGCTCTCCCTCCTCCAGCACCGCTATGAAGGGTGAGGACGGGGGTATCCCGACCAGGTATTCACGGACACGTGCCGTCGCCTCCAGGTCCTGGCCCGCAAAGACAGTGGCACGACGATCCGGCGCGCATCCGGTCGCTACGGCCCTCGCCACGGCGGGGCGAGCGTTTCCGGCAGAGCAGCCACACGTCGAGTTGATGACGAGAAGCGACGTTCCGCGGGATGCATCTGCGAAAAACCTGTCGGCCGCATCTGCAGCCCTCAATTCCTCGAAGCCGTGACGAGTAAGCTCTTCCCGCATCGGCAGGACGAGGTCCTCCGGATATGGCATGGGGCAAACCTGGGTGATTCCGGGGTAGACTGGGCACCGCTCCGACGGGTGGGGTGTCCCATCGAGACGGTGACCGTTGATACGTCGCCCGCATCCCCCGGTTCACCGGGCGGACTACTTCCGCGGCATCCGGCGGAGATCCTTGGCCACGTCGTTCGCCTCGACGTTGAAATCGGCCGCTTCATCGGGCACGCTGGACATCACCTGCTTGGCCTTGTCGACCACACGTTCCCCAAGCTGTGCTCCGCCCTCCTTGACCTGCTTCTGCAGGCCGTCGATCCTGTCCTCGAGGCCGTCCAGTTGCTTGCCCAGATTACGCAGTTGCGACTGCGCCTCCCTGCTGATCCGTTCCCTGGTCTTCGCCCCCGATTCCGGAGCAAACAGAATGCCTGCGACGAAGCCGCCCGCGAAAGCGAGCAGCCCGGTTATGATAGTCTGTTGGGTATCCGCCATGATGCAGAACCTCGACGGTACGTGGTGTGTGTTTCCGTGTATACGGTGCATTTCTACGCAGTTCCACTGCAAACGAGGATTCCGGGGATCTTCGCGACATGGATCCGCGTGAAAGGGACCGAGGCGCTCTGCGCCCTGTCGCCATGACCCTGCCGGGCCGTGGCGTTCTTTATTCTCGGAACGATTCGCCCGGCCGGCTCGGGTTGTTACCGCCGCCCGTCGAATGATCTCTCAGACGTACGCCATGGAGAAGCCCGTCTACCTCACCCCGGAAGGACTCCAGAAGATGAAGGAGGAAGCTCAGTTCCTCCGCGTCAAGGAGCGCGCGAGGATCGCCCGCGCCATCGCCGAGGCGCGGGAGAAGGGCGACCTCTCGGAGAATGCCGAATACGACGCGGCGAAAGAAGCGCAGGGACATCTCGAAGCACGCATCGCCAAGGTCGAGGCGACCATTGCCAACGCGCGCATCGTGGACGAAACGCAGGTAGACCCCTCGCGGGCATTCATCCTCTCGAATGTCACCGTCCGAAACCGGGCCAACGGAGCCGAGCAGACCTATACGCTGGTATCCGCCGAGGAAGCGGACCTTGCTTCCGGTCGGATTTCCGTCACGAGCCCGATAGGCAAGGGTCTTCTCGGTGCTTCGAAGGGGGACGTGGTTGAAATCACGGTACCTGCCGGAAAGGTCCAGTTCGAAGTGGTGGACATAAGCCGATAGGGTGGCCGCCATGCCATCGGCTTCGACCGGCCGACGACTCGCCCGGGCGGCCGCCAGGGCCCTTCGGTGGATCGCCTTCGGGGTTGCGGGCTACCTGGCCCTGTGCATTCTGCTCCTTTTGCTGTATACGCTCGTTCCGCCGCCGGTCACGGGGATCAGGCTCCAGCGCCGGGTCGAGCTTCTACTGTCCGGGCAGCGCCCGACGCTTCGATCGAATCGTATTTCGATGGAGGATATCGATCCCGACCTACCGCACGCGGTTGTCGCGGCTGAGGCGATACGGATCGCGGCCGAAGACAACCGACGCTCCGACGGTCGGCGGCGCGGTGGTTCAACCATCACGCAGCAGCTGGTCAAGAACCTGTTCATGACCACCCGCGGCGGGTGGGTTCGCAAGGCGTTCGAGGTACCGCTGGCGCTCGTGGCCGATCTCGTCCTGTCCAAGGATCGACAACTCGAGATCTATCTGAACGTCGCCGAATGGGGTCCCGGAGTGTTCGGAGCGGAAGAGGCGGCGCGGTATCATTACGGGAAGTCGGCCCGGAACCTGACCCGGGAGGAGGCGGCCGGGCTCGCAGCCCTGTTGCCGGCGCCCCGCACGCGGACGGTGTCCCGTACCGCGTGGTACCGGTCGATCATTCTCCAGAGGATGC
>JAHEEH010000065.1 GCA_024640835.1 Bacteroidota bacterium | reverse complement strand
CGGGCCCAGCGTACCGTCGGGCGCGACGATCCAGGCCTCGAGCACGTCCTCCGAGGTTCCGCTCTCCAGGTCTTCCCGTTGTGACCGCCGGACCAGGTCCCGTCGCCCGTCCCCGTCCAGGTCGGTGAGCCAGCTTCGCATCCGGGCACATCCGTCCTCCGAACAGTAATCGAAGGCCAGGTCCGCCACCCAGACCAGAACGGTCCGATCCCACTGGGCGAGGAAGAGGTCCGTTGCCGCACCCGCCCCGGGCCCACGCAGCACGAAGAGTCCGTCTCCCACCTCGTAGCAGGCAAACAGCCCCTCGTATCCGGCCATGGCGCGGAGCTGCTCGTCCAGAACGTCGTAGTCCTCGGGACCCAGGTCGTTGCCCGTGAAGGGCCCGTCGTCGTCCACGGTGGCGGGCGACGCGGCGAGCAGCGGATCGGCGTCCGTCCACTCGAACTTGGCCCGCATCGAAAGCGGCATCGTGGCGGCCCGGTCGCTCGGCGCCTTTTCCGCGGCCTGCTCCTGCAGGGGTTCCATGCGCGGCGGCGTGTCCTGCCGTGGCGAGCCACACGCGGACAGGACGACCAGGAGGACGACGGTTCTCATGATGCCTCCGGTTGAGGGTCTCCGGACTCCGTCCCGTACAGGTCCCACGCGGACAGGAAGAGCGCTGCGACGATCGGCCCCAGGATGAAGCCGAGCGGACCGAACAGGAAGATGCCGCCGAGCGTCCCGATCAGGACCAGCACGTCCGGCATCCTGATGTCACGCCCGATCAGGATGGGGCGCAGGAAGTTGTCCACCGATCCCACCACCGCGGCGCACCAGACGGCAAGCAGGACCCCCGCCACGACCTTCCCGCTCGCAAGCAGGAAGACGACGGCCGGTATCCAGATCAGGGCGGATCCGATGGCGGGGATCACCGAGAGCACGATCATGACCGTCATCCAGAAGGCCCAGCCCTGGATTCCCGCGATCCAGAAGGCGAGGCCCGCCAGAACGCCCTGGATCACGCCGATGATGAGGGAGCCCTTGAGCACCGCGCGCGTGACGGACACGAACTGGGCGATCAGCCGCCTGGAGATGCTTTCGGACATCGGAATGATCGAGACGGCGCGATCCAGGATGTCACTCCCCCCGACGAAGAAGAAGAACATGGCGTACAGCATCACGAAGAGCTGCAGAAAGAACGTGGCGGTTCCGCGGGTCACGTCGACCAGCGAGTTGGCGAGGAACTGACCGACCGAGGCGGCGAATTCGCCCAGCTTGGCCGCCACGTCCGTCTCGGCCGGAATCAACTGGGCCAGCAGCGGGACCCGCTCCACCAGGCGACCCCACGCTTCCGGAGCGGCCATCTGCTGCTCGATCCACGGTCGCGCGGACGACGTGATGTCGAGGGCCTGGGAGACGACCACGGTCACGAAGGCGGAAAACGGCAGTCCGATCGCAACGAAGAGCACGAACAGGGTGAGTCCTGCGCCGAGGGCGCCACGACCCCCGCACCAGCGGGTGATCCGCCGGTACAGCGGACTCGCCATGGAGCTGAAGATCGCCGCCATCAGGAGCGCGATCAGGAACGAGCGGACCATCCACAGGAACAGGATCGTCACCACGATGACGACGCCGAGCAGGAAGCGGCGATGCTGGATGTCGGACATGGGGGTTACCGCGGTCTCACCTCGGGGAAAACGGCAATGCGCAGGATCGTGGATCCGTACGGGATGAGCTCGACCTTCCTGGACGTGCCGATTCTCGCCCGGACGGGGCTAGGCGGCAGCGGGCCCGCCGCGCTGTTGTACTCCCCCCAGCTCGGAATCCGGTAGCCCGTCACCCTCAGGCGAAGGGGAGCTCCGTCCTCGGTCCAGGGCCAGTCGGATGGGCTCGGATCACGGACGATCTCGAACCCCTTCAGCGGGTGGTCGGGGTCCACCGTCAACCCGTAGTTCCAGTCCCCGACCGGGTGGGCCTCCAGGATTTCGGGGGAGTTCGCTCCCGGAGTCCTTGCCAGCGCCGGCCGCACTACCGCTTCGATCGGCAGGGCGAACTGGAGCGGACCGCGGTGCACGGCGATTCCATTCTCGTGCCAGCGCGAGATCTCGATTTCGGCCGGCAGCACCAGCGTCACCTCGTCGCCGGTGGACCACGCCCGCTCCACGACGGCGATTCGTCCGGGTTCGAGGCCTGCGACGGGCTCATCGTTCACCGTGAGCCGGGCTCCCACCGCCCACGCGGGAATGCGCAGATGGAGTGCGAACCGGACCGCGTCGGACTCGGTCACGCGGAACCGCACCGTGTCCTCCATGGGCCAGGTCGTGCGTTCGCGTATCGCCACCGGCCGCCCTCCGACGGTCGTACGAACGGACGTCGGCGCGTACACGAGGGCGCCCAGTCCGCCGTCCGCCGTTCGAAGCCAGGTGTTCTGCGTGAGCTTCGGCCAACCCTGGTGCAGGTTGGCGGTGCAGCAGGGGTAGCCGTTGAGCAGGCCGAAACAGGTGGCGTCCTCGTAGCCCTCGAAGAAGATGCCGTGGTCGCCGTCCGACAGCCGCACCTGGTTCACCTGCTGGAAGTACTGCCTCCCCGTCTGGTCGTCCGTGACCTGGGTGGGAAGGGCGTTGTAGGCGATGCGCTCGAGCCGGTCGACGTAGGCGACGTCGCCCGTGATGGCCATGAGGGACTCCAGGCTCAGCATGAACTCCACCACGGCGCACAGCTCGATGCCCTGCACGGGATCGGTTCCGTGCAGGGGCTCATCCCCGGAGAACATGCCCACGGCCTGGCCGTGCTTCTCCATGAGCGCCGCCAGGCCCTTCTCGACCGCACGCAGATAGCGCTCGTCCCCCACCCGGACGTATTCCTGCGCCGGCTGCTTGATGCCCATCGCGACGTTCACCACGTGCGTTCGCCAGTAGTCCTCGGCGCTCGCCCGGTCCTCGAAATCACCGGTCCAGTCCATCGTCTGCCCGAAGAGCTTTTCCGAAAGGTCCAGGAGGAAGGGGGCTCCCGTCCGGTTGTACAGCCAGTGCACGCTCGCCTGGTTCTCACCGCCCCGCGCGGCTCCCCATCCGGTCCAGTGGCCGAGCGGCTGCTCGTCCAGGTGGTCGAGCTGGTAGCGGAAGTACCGCGTCATGAGCTCGATCACCCTCGGATCGCCCGTCGCCTCGTGCCACTGCTGCAACACCTTGAGCATGACCATGCGCGGCCACCAGTCGGCCGCGTTCGTCCGCTGCTGCTGGCGTGAGTCCTCGGTGCCTTCGGGCTCCGGCCGGGGGCCGAAGAACCCGCTCTCGTCCTGGCTCGCGAGGGTCCACTCGATGTAGGGTCGTGCCTTTTCGATGAGCGACTGGTCCCCGAGCAGGAACGCGAGGGGAACGAGGCCGTCGAGCCAGTAGGGCCCGCGCTCCCATACGTCCCCATCACCGCCCACCCAGCCATTCGAAGACCCGACCGTCGGATACCACTCGTCCAGGTGGCCGGTCATGCCGTCCGCCATCCGGACGAGCTGTTCGTGCAGCCATCCCTCGGGTGCGATCGCTCCGAGCGGGAGCGACGCGTAGGGCACGCTCTTCAGGGGCGGCCGCCCGAAGGCGGGATCCGTCTGGGCGCGGGCCGACGGGGCGGTCCCGAGGGCAGCGAGGATCATGGCGGTCACCGGAACGGTGATGCGGATGCTCATGGCGGAATCCCGTTCGTTCTGGGATGGTGTGCCCGCCGGGTGCCTGTGCCGACGGGCCGCCCTGCGAATATAGCCGAGGCGGGAAATGAAAAAGGCCGCCCGGCACTCTTGCCGGACGGCCCTGATGGAGGCGACGGGCGGACTCGAACCGCCGTACAGGGTTTTGCAGACCCTTGCCTAGCCACTCGGCCACGTCGCCAGTACTGCCAAATGTAAGCATTGTGCGCGCCCGGCAGGACTCGAACCTGCAGCCTGCGGTTTAGAAGACCGCCGCTCTGTCCGGTTGAGCTACGGGCGCAGGACTCCAAAGTACGAGTGTCGGGGTGGCGAGATTCGAACTCGCGACCTCCTGCTCCCAAAGCAGGCGCGCTAACCGGGCTGCGCTACACCCCGCCAGGACGACGCCGGGAGCCCCAATGGGTCGCGAAGCCGTCGAGCGCAAGTCGGATCAGGCCTGACGCGCCGCCTTGATCTCCTCCTGGAGCGAGTCCTGGTGGACCATCTTGGAGCGGAAGCGGAACTGTCCGTTTTCCTTCTTTTCGGCGACGACGATGCGCGCCATCTTCCGTGATTCGGCCTTCTGCTTGAGGACCTTGTCGCCGAACGACTGTTTCTTTGCCATCGGACCGTTGGGTCGAGTGCTCCGGCGTGCGGAGCCGTGTTACTTGGTCTCCCGGTGCAAGGTATGCTTGCGAAGAACCGGGTTGTACTTCTTGAGCTCGAGTCTGCCCGGGGTGTTCCTGCGGTTCTTCATGGTCGAATACCGCGAGGTGCCCGGCGCCTCGGTGCAGTCAAGAATGACCTTCTGACGGATGTCCTTTCCCTTTGCCATGGTGCTGTCCTACGCTGGGTCAGATGCGGACGCCCTGCCGACGTGCCTCATCGAGCACGGCGGAGATGCCGTTCTTGTTGATGGTCTTGAGCGTCTTGGCCGACACGCGAAGAGTCACCCACCGGTTTTCCTCGGGGATGAAGAACCGCTTCTTCTGCAGGTTCAGCTCGAAGCGCCGCTTCGCCTTGTTGTTGGCATGGGAGACGTGATTGCCGGAGACGGGGCCCCTTCCGGTCAGATCGTCCGTGCGTGCCATATGCGTGGTGGTCCGATGGATGGTTCGCGTTCGCGATGTCCGGTGGGATGGACATGGATGCGATCGCGGCAAAAGAACGCTAAAGATACGGGATGGGCTCGCCCTTCGCAATGGTGGGAGCGGGATGCGGGACGACGAGATTCCATGAATCCGGTGCGGCCCCTCCCTCAGCCCTCCAGATTCACGGCCTTCGCCGGGAGAATCGCCGACGCGCGCCAGGCCGGATAGACGGCCGCTGCCACGCACAGCATCAGCGCGGCGATCGATACCAGCGCCACGTCGCCCGCCTGGATGGACACCGGCCAGGCGTCGATCAGGAACGCCTCCGCTCCCTGGAGTGGAACGACTCCGTAGTCCCGCTGCAGCGCGGAAAGTCCCAGTCCCACCACGAGGCCCAGCCCGCTGCCCGCCAGCCCGATGAAGAGTCCCTCGGCGAGGAAGATCTGCCGGATCGACCGCCGGGACACGCCCATGGCCCGGAGGACCCCCACGTCCCGCTGCTTCTCGATGACGATCATGGTCAGCGAGCCGACAATGTTGAACGCGGCGACCACCACGATGAGCAGGAGAATCACCATCGCCCCCCATTTCTCGAGCTGCATCACGTCATACAACGACTTCTTCAGGTCGTACCACGTGAGGACCTCGTGCCGTTCGGGGTCCAGCCGCCGCGCGATGTCGTCC
Organism: Bacteroidota bacterium; assembly: GCA_024640835.1. Lineage (GTDB taxonomy): Bacteria > Bacteroidota > Rhodothermia > Rhodothermales > UBA10348 > JAHEEH01. The sequence continues at coordinate 2,688 of JAHEEH010000065.1, read as the reverse complement.
CGGACGATCCGCGAATCGTCGATGTCGGCGATCCGGACGTCGACACCCGTCACGTTTCCCGCCGTGCGGAACAGGCGCTTCGCCTCGGCCAGGTCCACGAACACGTAGCTCTCGTCGGACGCCGTCCGCATCTCGTAAAGCCCGCGAACCTCGAACGTCACGGCGGGTGGCGCTCCGATGGGCCTCGTGATCATGCGCTCGATGCCGATCGACGACAGGAGGGAGACCCGGCTCGCCGGATTCGCGCCGCCGGCCGGCGTCAGGACCAGCCGCTCTCCGAGACGGCGCCCGATCACGATGCCCGGGCGCCCAGCCTGGCGCTCCAGGGAAAACCGGCCGAACCCCGTGCTGGCGACGGCCTCCGTCATCTCGGGCGACGCGTCGGCCACGACCCCCCGAACGATCACCACCTTGTTGTACTCGGACGATCCCTCGTACAGGAGAAGCGCCTTGCCCTCCACATAGGCCGACGCCGATACCACGCCGGGCACCTGCGCGACGACCGACAGCACGGAATCGGCGTCCGCCAGGCTGCGTCCTTCGGCGCTGACGATCCGCACGTGCGGATCGAAGCTCACCAGCATGTCCCGGACGAAGGTGAAAAAGCCGTTCATCACCGAGAGCACCACGATCAGGGCTGCTACGCCGAGCGCCACGCCGGCCACCGAAATGCCCGTGATCTTGCGGATCAGCGAAAAGGACCGCTTTCCGGCCAGGTAACGGGCGGCTATGCTGAACCGGTAGTCCAAGGTGCGTTCGCGCCGATCGGTTGTGCGGGGCTGCTGGTCCGAACGATACGAACGGACCGGTCAGACGTTGAAGCGGAACAGCATCACGTCCCCGTCGGCCACGAGGTACTCCTTGCCCTCCGACCGCATGAGTCCGGCCGCGCGGGCACCGGCCTCTCCTCCACACCGGACGAAGTCGTCGAATGCGATGGTCTCGGCGCGGATGAAGCCCTTTTCGAAGTCGGTGTGGATCTCGCCGGCCGCCTGCGGGGCCCGGGTGCCCCGGTGAATGGTCCAGGCTCGCGCTTCCTTGGGGCCCGCCGTGAAGAACGTCTCCAGGTCCAGCAGCCGATAGGCGGCATGCACGAGCCGGTCCAGGCCCGCCTCTTCCAGTCCCAGGTCCTGGAGGAACGCACTCCGCTCATCCGACTCGAGCTCGGCCAGCTGGGCCTCGAGCTCGGCCGATACCACGATCACCACGGCGTTCTCGGTCGCGGCGATCGCGCGCACGACGTCCACGTGGCCGTTCCCGTCCGGGAGATCGGACTCGCCCACGTTCGCGGCGTACAGCACGGGCTTCACCGACAGCAGGAAAAGGGACTCCAGCCACGGCAGCTCTTCATCCCTCAAAGTGAAGTGGCGAACCGGTCGTCCGTCTCCCACATGGTCGCGCAGCCTCTCATAGAACGCGAGTTCGTCGCGCGTGCGCTTGTCGCCCGACTTCGCCGTCTTCATGGTCCTGTCGATCCTCTTCTCGAGCGAATCGAGGTCCTTCAGCAGCAGCTCGGTCTCGATGATCTCGATGTCCCGCTCCGGGTCCACTTTCCCGGAAACGTGAACCACGCCCGGGTCCTCGAAACACCGCACCACGTGCACGATGGCCTCCACCTCGCGAATGTGTCCGAGGAACTGGTTGCCGAGCCCCTCCCCCTTCGAAGCGCCGGCCACGAGGCCCGCGATGTCCACGAACTCGATGGTCGTCGGGGTCATCTTCGCCGAGCCGGCCAGGCGTCCCACCTCCCTCAGCCTCGGATCGGGAACCGCCACGACGCCCACGTTCGGCTCGATCGTGCAGAACGGGTAGTTCGCACTCTCGGCGCCCGCGTTGGAGAGGGCATTGAACAAGGTCGACTTCCCGACGTTGGGAAGACCGACGATTCCACAGCGCAGGGGCATGGATCGGAACGAGATCTGCGATTCGTTGGGGCCGGCAGGCGACCGGCGGCTCCTGTATCCGGCGGCGGGTCTTTTGTTTCGGATGGCCCTTCTCGCGGCGTCCCTGACGCCCGCGCTGTCGGCGTCCGGCCAGGCCCCTGCCGGCAGGTACCTGCAGCTGGGGCCGGCGGGTGTGCCCGGACTCGGCCTGCAGGTCGGCTTCGTCGCGGCCCGAACGGTCATCACCCGGGAACTGAACCTGGTGGCCGACCTGTCGTCCCTCGGCTCGGAGGCCGACGTCCAGCTCGCGGCTGCGGTGGGCGGTGCCGTCCGCCTTCTGGGCATCGGGCGGGCGATCGGCAATTCGTACTACCGTGGATGGGACGTCGACCTGGGAATGCGCATCGGCCGGGGTCTCCTCTTCGGGTACGGCGAGTCGCGCGCTTCGAAGAACCGCCGCTTCAACCTGTTCCTGGAGCCGTTCGTCCGCATCGTGGCCCGGCCGAGAGGGGTCCTGTTCTTCGCCGAGATCGGCGCGCAGCGCCCGGGAATCCGGGCCGGGGCCTGGATCGGCCTCTGACGGAGGCCGGCGGCGCCTTCCCGCGGGCACTCAACCCATGAACGGCACGCCGATGAACTCCCGCTGGGGCAGGCGCACGGCCGTCAGGTACCCCAGGGTCGGCCGCATGTAGTACACGCAGCCGGTGTCGATGTTGATGATGCGCCTCCGGTTGACCACCTCGGAAACGGGCGTGTGACCACAGACCACGGCCTTCTCCCAGGGCAGCTCGTCGTCTTCGAGGCG
>JAHEEH010000466.1 GCA_024640835.1 Bacteroidota bacterium | reverse complement strand
GATCGGCACCTCCCGCTTCACGAGTTGTGCGTAGATCTGGGTGATCTCCTTGATGCCTTTCCGGAGGGTCTGGATATCGTTCACCTGGCTTCCCAGGTGGAAATGCAGCAGCACGAAGGCCTCGTCCAGGCCGTCCTGGTGCAGGCGGGTGAGCAGTCGGAGGAGCTCGGGAATCGAGATCCCGAACTTGGACAGATCACCACCGGAGTCGGCCCACTTGCCCGAGCCGCCGGTATTCAACCGGATGCGCACGCCGAATCGCGGCTTGATCTTGCGCCGGGCGGCCAGACGGAGCAGGCGCTCGAACTCGTCATACTTCTCGAGAACCGGGATGACCTGCTTGCCGAGCTGCTGCCCCGTGAGGATCTGCTCCATCATCACGGAGTCCTTGTAGCCGTTGACGATGAGCAGCGTGTCGTCGTCGGTGAGGTGGGGAAGCGCGGCGACCAGCTCCGCCTTCGAGCCGCATTCCAGACCGATGCCGAAGGGGCGGCCCGCCTCCAGGATCTCCTCGACCACCTCGTGGAGCTGGTTCACCTTGATCGGGTACACCCCGCGGTACCGGGATTCGTACGCGAATTCGGCCCTCGCGGCCTCGAATGCCGCGTTCAGCTGCTCGACCCGTCCCCGGATGATGTCCTGGAACCGGATGAGCACCGGAAAGGGCACGCCGTCGCCACGGAGCTGCTCCACCACGTCGCTGATGGCGATGGCCGCCGACCCGTCGCGACGTACGTCGGCCACCATCCGGCCCGTGTCGTCCACACGGAAATACCCGTCGCTCCACCCCTGGATATGATATCGCTCCTGGGCGTCGGCGGGGGTCCAGGCCTTCGTCCGCCCCGCCTCCGCCTCCGTCACCGCCTCGGCTTCATGCATCAATCGACCTCCTGGGCAACGCGGTGTCCCGCCAGGCGCGCGATTTCGGCCGCGGCTGCCTGGTCCGACTCCAGCACGTATGCGAATACGAGCGGCGCGACGATCGTCGCATCCGACTCGATGATGTAGGACGGTGTATCGATCGCGAGCTTGCCCCAGGTGATCTTCTCGTTGGGCACCGCTCCCGAATACGATCCGTACGACGTGGTTGAATCGCTCACCTGGCAGAAATAACCCCACTTCGGGGTGTCACGACCGAGGTCCTGTTCGAGCATCGGGACCACACAGATCGGGAAGTCGCCGGCGATACCGCCGCCGATCTGGAAGAACCCGATGGACCGCTCCGCGGACTCGTGCCAGTACCAGTCCGCCAGCGCCGTCATGTACTCGATGCCCGACCGCATCGTGCGCGGGTCGCCGATGTCCCCCTTGATGCAGTGGCCGGCGAAGATGTTGCCGAGCGTCGAATCCTCCCAGCCGGGCACCACGATAGGCAGATCACGCTCGGCCGCGGCCACGAGCCACGAATCGGCGGGATCGATCTGGTAGGCGCCCTCCAGCACCCCGCTCCGAATGAGCTCGTACAGGAACTCGTGCGGGAATCGGCGCTCGCCTGCCCGGTCGGCGCGCTGCCACAGGTCGAGGACCTGCCGCTCGATCCGCCGGATGGCCTCTTCCTCGGGGATGCACGTGTCGGTGACGCGGTTCAGGTGACGGCTCAGCAGTTCCTGCTCGTCCTCGGGGCGCAGGTCCCGGTATCGCGGGACGCGGACGTAATGATCGTGGGCGACCAGGTTGAAAAGGTCCTCCTCGAGGTTGGCGCCGGTGCAGCTGATGGCGTGCACCTTGCCGGCCCGGATCATGCCGGCCAGCGAGAGACCCAGCTCGGCCGTGCTCATGGCGCCCGCGAGCGTGACCATCATGCGCCCGCCACCGGCCAGGTGGTCCACCCAGGCCTGCGCCGCATCGACCAGGGTCGCCGCATTGAAATGCCGATAGTGGTGTCGTATGAAATCCGTGATGGTCATGGCATGTCGGTTTCTTCGCGGCAGGGGGCCGCGTCAGTCCAGTGCGTCGTCTTCCTCGTCACCGGGGCCGCCCCCGCTCTTCGACTTGCCGCGTGCGCGTGGGCGGCTCTCCCTGCGGTCATGCGGCGTGCCGCGGCTTGGGCGCGGAATGCGGGGCTTCTCCTCCTCCACGTCCTCCGCGATCCCCCGGAATCGGGTTTCGAGCAGCGGTTCGTCGTCCCAGTCGTCGTCGTCCAGATCCTCCTCTTCCTCCTCTTCCTCGTCGTCCCAGTCGTCCTCCTCTTCGTCTTCCCCTTCCCCTTCCTCCTCCTCGTCGTCCCAGTCGTCCTCGTCCAGATCCTCCTCCTCGTCGTCGTCCCAGTCGTCCTCGGCGTCATCCTCTTCCCAGGGCTCTTCCGGGTCGTCTTCGGCCGGAAGCTCGTCCAGGACGTCGTCCG
>JAHEEH010000465.1 GCA_024640835.1 Bacteroidota bacterium | reverse complement strand
TCGTGAGCACGGATCTGGACCAGAACCAGATCGCGAGCTTCTACACCGGTGCAATGGCGCACGCACGGCGCTTCACCCTGGCGGATCGGGGACTGGACTCGGTCGATCTGGTGATCGTCAGCCCGAACGACCCGATCGCCATGATGAACCTCGCAGAGGAATGCCGCAGGTCCGGAGTGCCGTTCGCGTATGATCCGAGCCAGCAGACCGCCCGCCTGGACGGCGACGAACTGCGACGAAGCGTTCCCGGTGCGCGCTACCTCATGGTGAACGAGTACGAGCTGGCGATCATCATGAAGAAGACGGGATGGTCGAAAGAGGAGATCCTGGAGAAGGTGGATTGCCTGGTCGTGACGAACGGGGCCAAAGGCAGTACGATCATCGAAGCCGGCGACACGGTCCTCATCCCGGCCGTCGTACCGGATCCGATGGTGGAGCCGACCGGTGCGGGGGACGCCTATCGCGGCGGATTCTTCGCGGCACGGAGCGCTGGTCTGCCTCTCCCGGTGGCCGGCCGCGTCGGGGCCCTGTGCTCCACGTACGTGCTGGAAGAGCTCGGCACGTCGAACCACCGGTTCGGATTCGACGAGTTCGTGGGCCGATACGAAAGACATTTCGGTCCGGAGCCGGGCCTCGAGGCCGTCGGCCGACGGGTGCGGGCACGGTTGGCCAAGCCGTGATGGGAGGACGGAGGACGCGGAAGGCGAGCGTCCGGATCCGTGGGCGGAAGCGCCCGATCGGGTGACAAACCGCGACCCGTGCGCACGTGGACGAGACGCTGGGCCCGCGACGCACGTATCTTCAACGTGATCCGTCCCCGGCAAACGTCGACAGGAGCCGCCATGCCCATCGGAACCGTCAGGTTGTGCAACGCCGTGTTCTATGCCCACCATGGAGTGATGCAGGAAGAACACCGGATCGGAGGTCGGTACGAGGTGGACGTGGCCATGGAGATCCGGTTCGACGACGCGGCGTCCACGGACGACCTGTCGAAGACGGTCGACTACGAGCGCGTGTACCGTGCCGTTCACGACACGATCACGCGGAACCGGTTCTATCTCATCGAACGGCTGGCCTACCTGATCGCGCGCCGGGTGCTGAGCGAATCCGAACACCTGGTCTCGGTCGAGGTCCGGGTCAGGAAGGCCAATCCCCCCGTAGGCGGTCCCTGCGATTTCGCGGAAGCGGTGTATCGCAGCAACCGGGAGGAGTGAGTCCGTTGCGCACGCTTCTGCTGTTGCGGCACGCCAAGTCGGACTGGACGGCCGGTGTCGTCGGCGACCACGATCGTCCGCTGTCCGGACGGGGCCGCGAGGCGGCCGCGATCATGGGTCGCCTGATGGCGCACGCAGGTCTCGTCCCCGAGCTCTGCCTGACGTCCACCGCGGTCCGTGCAGCCGACACGCTGGCTCGCGCGGCCCGGCACGGTGGGTGGGAGGACGTGCCGGTGGAGGCCCGACCCGCACTGTACGGGGCCGGCCCGAAGGAAGTCATCGCCCTGCTCGGGAGGCTGCCGGACGACGCGGGTTGCGTGCTCCTGGTCGGGCATGAGCCCGGATGGTCCGAGACGATCGGTGTGTTGACGGGTGGGTCGAGCGTTCGCATGGCGACCGGAACGCTGGCAAGGATAGAATTCCAGGTCGAGCGATGGGCTGAGTGCAGGCGCGGAGCAGGCATTCTGACGGCCCTCATTGCGCCCCGCCTGGTGAAGCCGCCGCCCGGCGGAACCGGCTAGGGCGTGGGGGCGGCTTCACCGGGAATCCGCCGTCCGATCGCCTCCTGAAGGCCGCAACCCGGTTTACCCTACGCAGCGTGTGGGCTAAATTCCGGTATTGTGCGGGGAGACATCCGGGCGGCAGCATGAAGGTTCTGGTGGTCGGTACGGACGCGAAGGAAATGCCGGAGGCACGTCAGTGTCCTGACGTGCGTTACGTGACCGATCCCGGGAAGGTGCGCAAGGGGGCGGACCTCGCCCTGGTCGCGGTCCATGACCCCGCGGACGTGGACCGCATCCGGCGGACGCGTAAGCGCCTCGGCCCGGATGCGCTCATCATCGCCGTCGAGTATGATCCGGGAGCCGCTCCCGTCGATGCCTATCTGGAGGCCGGGGCGGACGACCTCTGCAGGGCAGGAGCGGATCTGGATCGCCGGATCCCCCTTCTCGTGAAGCGCCTCGGCGATCTCATCGCGAGGGAGCGGCGTCTGAAGACCATTCTCGACACCACGGTGGACGGCATCATCGTCATCGACGACCGCGGGAGGATCCAATCGTTCAACTCCGCTGCGGAGAAGATCTTCGGTTTCAGTCCGTCCGAGGTCATCGGCCAGACCGTCGGACTGCTCATGCCCGAT
>JAHEEH010000464.1 GCA_024640835.1 Bacteroidota bacterium | reverse complement strand
GACGCCTGTCTCGTAGAGTGCCTTCCCATCGAGCCGCACGACCGGGCCGTGCTTGCCGTCGTCACGGAGACGCAGCAGATCCAAAGCGGCCGATCGGCGTAACCTCACCATTCGCCTCGCGTAACACGACGGGCTGAAACGGATTGCCATGGCTACCAGGACGAGACGGTCGACCGCGGAAGATCAGAACACGCATCTGTTCGAGGACCACAACCTGGATCTCGAATCGCTGTCCGACGACGAGCTCGAGCAGTTGCTTTTCGACGAGGAGGAGACCCCGACCCGGGGCCCGATGAATCTCCCGACGATGGCGGGGCTCTCGCTCATCCTGGTCGGAATCGCCTACATCCTCCAGCAGATGGGAATCTGGACCACGCTGGATCTGTCGGCCCTCGTGTCGATGCTGCCGTGGCTGGCGGGAATCCTGATCATCCTGCTCGGCTTCGGCGTTCTTTCCTGGAGACCCCGCAAGCGGACCAGGAGGCGTGACCGCAAGATGCAGAGAGAGGCTTCGCCCATCGCGATCGATACGCCGCGGCCCGGGGCCACCAAGGCGCGTGCTTCCGATCGGAGAAAACTGCACAAGTCCAGGGATCGCAAGGTGGCGGGCGTGTGTGGCGGACTCGCCGAGTATTTCGGGATCGATCCGACCCTCATGCGAATCGCTTTCGTGGTCGGGACGATCATCACGCAGGGAACGCTCATCCCGGCGTACATCATCCTGGCGTTCGTGATGCCCACGCCGGACAAACCGACCTTCGAGGAGCGGATCACCATCATCCGCGACAGCTGAGGAAGGGATCAGGGCGCGGTGGATCCGGCGATGGAAACATGCAGGGCACCGGGGTCCAGGTACTCCCGCACGACCCGGTTGACGCGTTCCATCGTGACGTCACCGATTCGATTCGGGTAGTCGTCCAGGTATCCTTCGCCGAAGCCGTTCTCCTCCGCCGCCAGGAGCGCCGCTGCGAGTCCCCCGCTGGTCGCCAGGCCCACCACGTACCGGGCGCCGAGCGTCTCCCTGTTCACCGCGACCTCGTCGTCCGTAACGCCGCCGCCCACGAATCGCGTGAGCTCCTGCCGCGTGGCTTCGAGGCCTTCGTCCAGGCGATCGGCCGACAGGGTCAACCCCGTCTGCCACATGCCGCCGTGGTGGACTCCGATGCCCGACAGCGACGAACCGATGCCGTAGGTGAGTCCGAGTTCGTCCCGGACCCGACCCATGAGCCGGGCCGAAAAGTTGCCTCCGAGAGCGAATACGCCGAGCCGCAACGCGTCGTATTCCGGGTCGTCCCGTCGAACCGGGACCGAGTGGCCCAACTGGATGTCCAGGTTCGGTCGGTCGGCAATCGGGGTGCTGGAGACTCCCGGTGCGGTATCCGGAGGATCGGGATACCGCCCGTCGGACGAATCGCCCGTCGTCCAGGACGAAAAAGCGTCGGCGACGGCATGATCCAGGAGATCGATGTCCACGTCGCCGACGGCCACGATCCGTACCGGTCCGCGGAACTTCGCGGCGTGGTATGCGCGGAGTGACGAGGAGCTCACCAATTCCAGCGCGCGGAGCTCCTCCTCGGGCGTCGCCATGAACTCCGGGTGGCCGCGGACGAACACGTGCCGGGACAACTCCACCGCTGCCCTGTGGTGGCTGTCGGACATCGACCGGCGCAAGGCTCCTGTAATCCTCTGCCGCGTCTTCGCGATCTCGTCCTCGTCAAATGCCGGATCCGTGAGGATCTCCCCGAGCAGGGGTATGACCGACCGGATGTCGTCGCGGAGCATCCGCCCGGACGCGCGGATCCGTACGCCCGAACCCGAGAAGGACAGGCTCGCTCCCCGGTCCTCGAGCACGGCGGCCAGTTCGAACCGGTCTCGCCGCCGCGTTCCCTTGTCCAGGAGGGCGGCCGCGACGTCCTGAACCAGTTCGTCTCCCGAGGCGAAGTCGGGATGCGTGTCGAACGACAGCCGAACCGAAACCACATCCCGTACCCCTGTCTTCAGGACGAAGAGGCGGCAGGGTCCGATTTCCTTGCGGACTACTCGCTGGGCGTACGTGGACATCTCGGGCGGGGAAGCAACTCGCGGAAGGTACGAGGAGCACCCTGTCCAAGCGACCTGGGAGCCGGCTACGCCGATGCGGGGACCCCGAGTCCCTTGACGACGGACTCCAGCCGCGCCGCCACCTCCGGAACCGTTCCGGACCCGTCCACCCGCGCGAGCCTCACATGATCGGCGTAGTAGGCGATGACCGATTCGGTGACCGTCCGGTACTCCTCGAGCCGACAGCGGATGGCTTTCGGATGGTCGTCCGCCCTCTGGACGAGCATGCAGGGGGACAGGTCCGCAGGCGGGGG
>JAHEEH010000064.1 GCA_024640835.1 Bacteroidota bacterium | reverse complement strand
TGGCGCTGGACGAACTGGAGCGCGAACTGGCTTCGGCGCTCGTGTCGAAGCGGTGAAGGAAGCCGGCCGCTTGACTGCCCTCCCCGGCCCTTCGTAAACTACTCCCGGCACTGTCCCGCTTCGAGAGCATTGTAAGAACCTAACGACTACGCTCGCGGGTGCCATCCTTTGAGCGCGGACACCAGGCCCCAGGCGCCGCGAGGCGTCGCCGGTCCATCCGGACCGCACCGGGGAAGGCGGAAGGGCTCGAGCGGTACCCAACCATGATATGGGGAGGTTCTTCATATCATCGTGGTGGGATGGTGCTCCCTTTGACCGGACACCCCGGCAGGTCCACCGACCACGTCGGAACCTGCCGGGGTCTTTCGTATAATCCCCAACGCATGCCCGGTGTGCGGCTGCCGGAAGGCGTGAACCGGGGCCCGGTGCCCCGAGATTCGCGACCGAACGGATGACGCCCCGGGCCTGTGGGCTCCGTGCCCACGCCCTGCAGCGAATCGACTACGTACCATGGACCCGCTTCTCGTGGGCTTGATGGTGGCGGTGATCGCGGCAGTTGCGCTCGGGATCGGTGTACTTCTGGACAGATTCCTACTTAAACGCTTCGGCCTCAACCGCCTTGCCGAAGCCCGCGAGCAGGCCCACCGGCTGCTCGCCGACGCGGAGAGCGAAATAGAAGCGCTGCACGAGCAGCGGATAACCAGAGCGGAAGAAGATCTCAAACGAAGGGAACAGGAACTCCAGGAGGAAGCCGAGCAGTCCCGGCGCAACTGGCGACGCGCGCGCCAGAAGCTCGAAAAACGTACGGAACGGCTGAACCGTCACGCCCACCGGCTCGGTGGGCTCGAGAGCCTCCTCCAGGAGGCCTCCGACGTCATCGACGATCTTCGCGTCGAGGCGGAGGAACAGAAGACGGCCACCGCCGCGGTGCTGCGCCGAACGGAGTTGCTGTTCGGGCAGGTTCGCGACCGGTCGGCGACCCTGGATGCGGCACAGGTGGAACTGGACGCCGCGCGCTCGGCCTTCGACGAAAAAGCGAAGCGGCTCGCAGAGACGGTCGACCAGTACGTGAGGGGGCTGGAGCACGTCTCGGGGCTCCCCCGGGACGAGGCCCGCCGTCTGCTCGTCCAGCAGATGACGGACGAGGCCCGACTCGAGGCGGCCTCGCTCGTGAAGGACGTCAGGGACGAGGCCAAGCTCCAGGCGAATCGGGAGGCCCGCAAGATCGTCCTGTCGGCCATCCAGCGAACGGCGGCGAGCCACACCATCGAGAACACGGTGTCGGTGGTGAACCTGGCCTCTGACGACATGAAGGGCCGCATCATCGGTCGCGAGGGACGCAACATCCGCGCCTTCGAAGCCGCGACCGGCATCGAAGTGATCGTGGACGACACGCCCGAGGCCGTGATCCTGTCCGGTTTCAACCCGGTCCGGCGTGAGGTCGCGCGCCTGTCGCTGAACCGCCTGATACAGGACGGCCGCATCCATCCCGCCCGGATCGAGGAGGTCGTCGAAAAGACCCGCACCGAGGTCGAGGAGGAAATCCTGGAGATCGGCGAGCGGACGGTCATCGACCTGAACCTGAACCGCGTACACCCCGAGCTGGTCCGTATGGTCGGTCGGATGCGGTTTCGCTCCAGCTACGGACAGAACCTGCTCGCCCATTCGATCGAAGTGGCCGGCATCGCTTCCCGCATGGCGGCCGAACTCGACCTGGATGCCGGTCTGGCGCGGCGGGCCGGACTGCTGCACGACATCGGGAAGGTGGCCGAGGAGGACATCGAACAGCCTCACGCCCTGGTCGGCATGGAAATGTGCCGCAAGTACAAGGAGCATGAGGAGGTCTGCAATGCGGTCGGCGCGCACCACGACGAGATCGAGATGACCTCCCTCCTGTCACCTCTCGTACAGGCGGCGGATGCCATTTCCGGGGCCCGTCCCGGCGCCAGGCGCGACGCGCTGGAATCCTACATCCGGCGGCTGGAAAACCTGGAATCGCTCGCCCGGTCGTTCGAAGGGGTCGACCGGGTGTATGCCATCCAGGCCGGGCGCGAAATCCGTGTGCTGGTCAACCAGGACCGGATATCGGACGCCATGGCCGAGCAGCTGGCGGTCGACATCTCCAAGAGGATCCAGGCCGAGATGCAGTATCCCGGCCAGATCAAGGTGACCGTTATCCGGGAGGTCCGGTCCGTTTCGTACGCCAAGTAGGGCCCGCTCCGCTGGAATCGGAACGTGCCGTGACGAGGCGCACAAGATTCGGTGAATCCGGGGCTTACGCTCAGGAACGCATCGCTGGCCGGCAACCCCTTTCGCCTATCTTCCGAACCCGCTGCCCCCAGCGGCATTCGCCACGTTTCGACCCAACTCCAGCACGACATGATTGGCGCCATCGGCAAGCTGTTCATCCTCGTAGGTTTCGTCTCGGTCATCCTGGCCGGCATCGCCTACTTCCGCTCCGCCCAGCTCGAAGCCAGCTCGCGGGACTGGCGGCGCATCGGCCGCGGTGCCTGGATGGTGTCCACCCTGTCGGCCATCTTCGCCTACGGGATCCTGTTCTACCTGAGCCTCACCCATCAATTCCAGTACGCGTACATCTATTCGAACACGTCGAGGGAGCTCGGCCTGGACTACCTCATTTCGGCGTGCTGGGCAGGTCAGGAAGGCTCGTTCATGCTGTGGATCGTACTGAACGGGCTGGTCGGCTTCGCCCTGATGAAATGGGCCCGCGGATACGAATCGCCCACGATGGCAATCGTTGCCCTGTGCCAGTTCTTCCTGTTCTCGATGGTGGCAGGACTCAAGCTCGGGGATGTGACCTTCGGCTCGTCGCCCTTCATGATGCTGGCGGACAAGTTTCCCGATGCGCCCATGCTGCAGGCCGGCCTCGTCCCGACGGACGGCCAGGGACTGAACGACCTCCTGCAGAATTACTGGATGGTCATCCATCCGCCCACGCTGTTTGTCGGCTTCGCCGCCATGATCGTCCCGTTCGCCTTCGCGGTGACCGCGCTCTGGAAGAAGCAGTACACGCAGTGGGTGCGCCCCGCGCTGCCCTGGGCCCTCTTTGCGAGCATGATCCTGGGGCTCGGGGTCGCCATGGGCGGGTACTGGGCCTACGTCACGCTTTCGTTCGGCGGATACTGGGCGTGGGATCCGGTCGAGAACTCGTCCCTGGTCCCGTGGCTCGTCGGCATCGCCGCCATCCATACGATGATCGTGCAGAAGCGGAGTGGACGCAGCCACAAGGCGGCTCTCCTGCTGAACGTGCTCGCCTACATGCTGGTCATCTACTCGACCTTCCTGACGCGGTCGGGCATCCTGGGTGACATTTCGGTCCACTCCTTCGTCGACCTCGGCCTGTACAACCAGCTGCTGGTCTGGATTCTGACGATGGGCGTCATTTCCATCGGACTGTATGCCGTCCGGTACCGCGAGCTTCCGACGCCCAAGAAGGAGCCCGAGCTGCTTTCGCGCGAGTTCATGATCTTCGCCGGCGCGATCCTGCTGAGCTGCGTCGCGCTCGTCGTCATCCTGGGTACGAGCTCTCCCATCATCGGTCGCATCTTCCGGGACAGCCCCTCCACCGTCCCGATCGCGTTCTACAACAAGTGGACGCTGCCGCTGGCCGTGATGTTCATGTTCCTCTCCGGACTCGGGCAGCTCTTCTGGTGGAATAAGATGTCCGTCGAGTCCGTGAACAAGGTGCTGTTCCGGCCCGTGGTGTTCGCGGTCGTAGCGACCATCGCCGTGCTCATCTTCACACCGTTCGTGGAGGCTTCGGCCGTTCCGCAGGCGGTGGCGGCCACCGGCATGCCCGACGGCGCGCGATCGGCGGCCCTTCTGGCCGGCATCGGATCGTGGTGGGCCACATGGGGCATGGGCATCCAGTTGCTCCTCCTCCTGTTCGTCGCCTTCTTCGCGCTCTACGGCAACGGAGAGGTGGCGTGGCGCATCGGCCGGGGTAATCCCCGGATGGCCGGCGGTGCCATCGCGCACATCGGCCTCGCCGTCATGGTCCTCGGGATCATCTGGTCCTCGGGCTTCAGCAGCCCGGTCGGTCGCACTCCGGGCTCGCAGGGGGGCGACGACGGTCGCGACAACTTCGTCGTGTCCCGCGGTCAGACCAGGGCCGTCAACGGGTATGCCGTGACGTACCGGACCCAGGACGTGTCCCCGGAAGGTCGCCCGCGCTACGTGCTCGACATCACGGACCCGAAGGGCCGCTCGTTCACGGTCTCACCGGTGGTGTACAAGAGCAACAAGGATCAGTGGATCCAGCATCCGGACGTCACCGCTTTCCTGGAGAAGGACCTCTTCGTGGCCGTCTCCCCCAACGTGATGTTCGGCTCGTCCGACGACGAGGGCTCGGTGTCGCTCGTGCGGGGCGATTCGGTGCTCATCGGCGAGGGCGCGTTCACGCTGACGTTCGTGGAGTTCGACATGGGCGGTCAGCACGAGCAGGCCATGGACGCGGAGATCAACGTCGGCGCCCGGATCGACGTCAAGAGCATGGAAACCGGCGAGGTCAGGACCCTGCGGCCCGTCTACCAGATCGGCAGCGACCGATCGGTCAACCTGGTCTCCGACTCGGTGCCGGAATGGGGCCTCACCCTCTCGTTCGCGGGAATGAACGTGGACAGCGGCGCGATCACCCTGCGGGTGGAAGGCGCGAAGGGTGCTCCCGAGGACTGGGTACTCGTGCAGGCCTACGAAAAGCCCATGATCAGCCTCGTCTGGATCGGCCTGATCTTCCTGACCCTGGGCTTCGGCGTCTCGATCGTGCGACGGGTCAAGGACGAGTCGTTCGCCACGGAGCGCGACGCCTGATTCCGGGTCACGGAACCGGTACGGACCAGGGTCCTTCCGCGCGTTTCGGCGCCAGGTCAGTTTCCGAATTCCCGGTCGACCGCGGTCGGCTCCTCCACCCATTCCGCGACGAAGATGTTCGTGTCGCGCGTGGGCGTGCGCGAGGCGTTCCGGTTGGAGGCGAAGACCAGCCTGCCGCCGTCGGGCGAGAACATCGGGAACGCGTCGAAGGTGCCCGAATGGGTGATCCGGACGAGGTCGGATCCATCCAGGTTCACCATGAAGACGTCGAATTCACGCCCGCCCTCGGCCATCGTGTGGTGGTTCGACGTGAACAGGATCTTCTGATCCGTCGGATGGAAGTACGGCGCCCAGTTGGCGCCCTCCAGGTTCGTGACCTTCACCGGGTCCGAGCCATCGGCGTTGGCGACCCAGATGTCGAGGTGGCTCGGCTGCACGAGGTCGCGGGACAGCAATGATCGGTAGACCTCGGCATCCTCCCCCTCCGGCCGGTCCGCGCGCCAGACGATCCTCTGCGAGTCGTGCGAGAAGAACGCGCCGCCGTCATAGCCCAGGCCATCCGTGAGCTGCAGCATCTCACCGGATTGCAGGTCGTACCGCCACAGGTCCAGATCGCCCGAGCGCGTGGAGGTGAACACCACGAAACGGCCGTCAGGAGAGACCGTCGCCTCGGCGTCGTAGCCCGGCCCGGAGATGAGGGGTCGGACGTCCGCCCCGCTCGGACGGGCCGTGTAGATGTCGTACTCCGCGTACACCGGCCAGACGTACTTGCCGTCCTCGAACATGCTCTCCGGAGGGCACTCCGGGCCCGAAGCGTGCGTGGACGCGAAGAGGATGCGGCCGTCCGGAAGGAAGTAGCTGCAGGTCGTCCGCCCGGTGTCCGTCGATACCCGGTCGTATTGGCGCCCGCTCTTCCGGGTCGACCCGTCCGCGTTCATCACGAAGATCTGGTCACATCCCTGGTCCGTGAGGGCGTTCCAGTTCGACTGGAAGGTGAGTTCCACTCCGTCCGGGCTCCAGTAGGCCTCCGCGTTGTTCCCGCCGAACGTCAGCTGCCGGATGTTCCTCAGATGGACTTCGCCGGCGAACCGGAGCGAATCCGCGTCGGGATCGTAGCCGTCCGCGCCGCCCGTCGGGGACGGCTGCCCGCAGCCGGCGGCCAGAATCAAAAATGCGATGAACGCGAATCCTGCCCTCTGGGTGGCGGTTTGCATGATGGGTCCGGGTAGATGACTGACGTCGGTAGCGGCGCCGCGAAACTACGATTCCGGTCCCGCTGTCACCATGAAAAACGTGCACGCGACATGGCATTCGAAGTCGAGAATTTCGATCGGGACGTGCTGGAGGCCAGTCACCGGACGCCGGTCCTCGTGGATTTCTGGGCTCCCTGGTGCGGACCCTGCCGGGTTCTCGGCCCGGTACTGGAGAAGCTGGCCGGTGAGGCGAACGGCAAGTGGGCGCTCGCAAAGGTCAATTCCGATCAGCATCCGGACCTCTCCGCCCGCTATGGCATCCGCGGCATTCCGGCGGTGAAGCTCTTCGTGGATGGGGAGGTCGCGGACGAATTCACCGGGGCGCTCCCCGAGTACGCCGTCAGGCAGTGGCTGGAGAAGGCGCTCCCGAGCGAAGTCCGCTCCCTGGTTTCGCAGGCCGAATCGGCGCTCGAAGAGGGTGACGACGAGGCAGCGCGCGTGCTGCTGGATGACGTCCTCCACGTCGAACCCACGAATGCGGCCGCAAGCGCCCTCATGGCGCGCATCGTGGTGTTCGAGGATGCGGACCGCGCCCTGGCTCTCGCCGATACCGGAATGGGCGCCGAGCCGCGCTACGTCCAGATGGCCGAGTCGGTGCGCAACCTCGCCTCGGTCCTGTCCGGTGCCGATGCGCTCGAGAAGCTGCCCGACGAGGCAGGACGCGCGGCGTACTGGGCGGCCCTCCAGGCGCTGCGTGCCGGAGACTTCGACACGGCGATCCGGTCCCTGGTCGACGTGCTGCAACAGAATCGCTACTTCGCGGACGACGGCGCGCGAAAGGCAGGAGTCGCGATCTTCACGCTGCTCGGAGACCAGCATGCCGTGAGCCGCGCCCATCGGCGGACGTTCGACATGTGGCTCTACTGACCATCCCGGTCGGAAGTCGCCGGATTCTCGCACACGCTGCGGAAAGGCGGGACCCCCTCGGGCCCCGCCCTCCCGCGCGGATTCCGCAGCTGCGTCAGCAGCAGCCACCGCCGGTGCGTCCGCAGCAATCGTCGTCCTCGCCGCCGCAGCAGGAGGTCTGGAGCATCTCGTTCATGGTGAGGTCCTCGTTTTGGGGTTCAACAGCATCCACAGGCGCAGGCGCACGCGGCCATCCACTCGGATACGATGACCCGCATCCTCGAAAACACCGCCGGCGAGAGGGTGTAGCATGATCGGGGACCGTCGATTTCGCCCTCGATGATCCCGGCATCCCGCAGGGCACGCAGGTGCTGGGAGACGGTAGCCTGGGCGATCGGAAGCTCGTCGACCAGTTCCCCGCACTGGCATCCTCCCCGCCGTGCGAGCAATTCGATGATGGCAATCCGGGCCGGGTGGCCCAGCGCCTTCGACAGGCGGGCCAGATCCAGGTGAAGTTCCGAATAGCCCTCGGTGGTTCGCGTTGCCATGGCTCATGTGATCGTATATCGTCAATATACGATAGTTTCGTATCCATGCAACCCCTGACCGGTTCTTCGCACCGAAAAACTACGCCTCGGCCTCCTGCTCCTTGTACTGGAGTTCGTACAGCCGCCGGTACAGTCCGTCCGCCCGGAGGAGTTCCTGGTGCGATCCCCTCTCCCTCACCTCTCCCCTGTGCATGACCAGGATCTGGTCCGCGTGCTGGATCGTGGAAAGGCGGTGCGCGATGACCAGCGAGGTCCTTCCCTTCATGAGCCGCTCCAGGGCCTCCTGCACGACGTGCTCGGTCTCGGTGTCCACGCTCGAGGTGGCCTCGTCCAGGACCAGGATCTCCGGATCGTAGGCCAGGGCACGGGCAAACGAAAGGAGTTGCCGCTGGCCGTGGGACAGCGTCATGCCGCGCTCGCGGACGTCCTGTCCGTATCCGTTGCGGAGGCGCCTGATGAATCCGTCGGCACCGATCTGGCGAGCCGCCTCCTCTACGGCCTCCAGGGGGATGTCCGGATTGTCCAGGCCGATGTTCCGCTCGATGGACCCCGAGAAGAGGAACACGTCCTGCAGGACGAGGCCCACATGACCGCGCAGATCGTCCAGCCGGTACTTCCGGATATCCTCTCCGTCGACCAGGATCTGGCCCTTCTGCACGTCGTGGAAGCGAAGCAGCAGGTTGATGATCGTCGACTTGCCGGCACCGGTCGCACCGACG
>JAHEEH010000463.1 GCA_024640835.1 Bacteroidota bacterium | reverse complement strand
AGGGCGTGGGGACTCGGCGCGGTGCCCGCGGGGCTCGGGCCGTGCAATCCACCTGCCGGACGGCACGCGGAGGGCGTCGGTCCGTGCAGGCTACTCTTCGCGGCCTGCCCTTCGAACCCGATCGAGCCGGCGCTTTGTTTCCCGTTCCGCGATGTCCACGCGCTTGTCGTACTGCCTCTTGCCCCTGGCAAGACCGAGGAGCACCTTCGCGATTCCGCGACGGAAGTAGAGCTTCAGCGGGATGATGGTGGCGCCTCCCTGTCGCACGGCACGGTCCCACTTGTCGATCTCGCGACGATTCAGGAGCAGCTTGCGAGGCCGGAGCGGATCGTGGTTCTGCCGGTTACCGAATTCATAGGGCGAGATATGGCACTGAAGCAGGACCATCTCCCCACCCTGAACCGTGGCATAGGCCTCCTGCAGGTTGGCCCGTCCCGCGCGCAGCGCCTTCACCTCCGTACCCGTCAACACCAGCCCGGCCTCGAGAGTCTCCTCGATCCGGTATTCATGGCGGGCCTTCCGATTGGTCACCACCGTCTTCGTTCCCTGCTCGGCATCGCTCACGACATCACCCTGGTCAGAGTCGGAATTCGTCTTCGTCGTCCCCCTCCTCCTCCCGCTCCGCATGCGGGTCCGGGGCGTAATGGAGATCGGGAACGTCCGCGGTAGCCCTGTAGAAGAACAGGAGTTCGGCCAGCTCGGTCAGACTCGCCGTGGCGATGTCGTCGAACCGGAAGCGAAGACGGACATCGGATACCAGGTTCTCGATCGGCTCTTCGTCCTCTTCCTCGGCCGGTCCTGCTGCTTCTCCGAGGGCCAGGAAGACCCGGGGATCCGATTCTCCGGCTCGCGAGACGAAGAGTCCCCACACCATGGGATACGCTGTGAGCTCGAACCATTCCTGGCCCAGATCCAGGCTCACACCCTGTTCGATCGCGTCGGCCTCCGGGTTCGTGCGCAGGGAGCCGACACGCAGCACGCTGTCAGCCGAAGGATCGGGCTCCGAACCGGCCGAGGCGACGACGATGTCAGGCTGCATTCCGTAGTGCTCGCGCAGGACGATCCGAGCCATCAACGTCTCCTGGCCCACGTGCTCCGCACACGAGAGCGTGGCCGGACGGACCGAGAGGCCGCTGCGAAGACGGATGGAGGCATGCGGTGTGCACCAGGCCGAGAGCGCCGCCGGGGCATACACTTCGAACGAGTCCGTGTCGGAAAACACGTTGATCGACGGCACGAGGGCGGCGTCCACCACGCCCGCCCGAAGCAGGCGCTCGCATTCCTGGCGGGGCATCCGCTCGACGGTCACCCCGAAGCGCCGTCCAGCCTCCGCGAGCTCGGCAGCGAACGGGACGATCGCCTCATCATCCCAGATGGCCAGCCGGCAGGATTCAGTTGAATTCATGACGATGGTCCGAAACGGAAAAACCGCCGACGAACGGGTCGCCGGCGGTCGCAGCCGTGCGGAAAGCCGGGGCTTCCGCCGGGCCTCCTAGCGCGTGCGCTCGCGGATGCGGGCCGCCTTGCCCTTCCGCTCGCGAAGATAGTACAGCTTGGCACGACGAATGCGTCCGCGGCGAACGACCTCGATACGCGCCACCTTGGGAGAATGCAGGGGAAACACGCGCTCCACTCCCACACCATTGGAAACCTTGCGGACGGTGAAGGTCCTGCGGGCTCCCGATCCCTTCTCGGCGATTACGACGCCCTGGTACTGCTGGATACGCTCCTTGTCGCCCTCGATCACGCGCACGTGCACATTGACCGTATCCCCCGGCTGGAATTCCGGGGTTTCCTCGCGCAACTGCGTACCCTCGACGAGCGTCATCAGGTCCGTTGCCATGGACTCACCTCCTGGTTTCGATGCTATTCTGTTCGACTGGAATCGGCAGCGTCGGCCTCCATGAGATCCGGCCGCCGCAAACGGGTCTTGTCCAGGCGCTGCGCCTCCCGCCATGCCTGGACCCGGGCATGATCACCCGAAAGCAGGACGTCCGGGACACGCATGTCCCTGAACTCGGCAGGCCGCGTATACACGGGCGCATCGAGCAGGCCGTCCTGAAAACTATCTGTAAGGGCCGATTCGGCATCTCCCAGGGCACCCGGGATCAGTCGAACGACCGCGTCAACAAGAACGAGTGCGGGTAGTTCCCCCCCGCTGAGGACGTAGTCCCCGATGGAAATCTCGCGCGTCACCAGGGCATCGCGCACCCGCTGATCCACTCCCTTGTAGTGTCCGGCGATGAGAACGAGGCGGCTCGCGAGGGAAAGCCAGTTGGCGAGATCCTGTGTGAAGGGCTCGCCGTCCGGCGTCAGGAAGACGACCTCATCCACAGGCTCACCGTCGGTGAGCAGGCCCTCGAC
>JAHEEH010000462.1 GCA_024640835.1 Bacteroidota bacterium | reverse complement strand
ACGGACCTCGCTTCGGACGGATGCAGTGACCGCCTCGTCGCCCGGGGCGCTCAGCACCCTGTCCATCAGGCCCACCACGCGCTCGAACTCGTCCGGACCGAGGCCGCGCGTGGTCATCGCCGGGGTGCCCACACGGATGCCGCTCGTGACGAAGGGACTCTCCGTGTCGAACGGAACCATGTTCTTGTTCACCGTGATGTCGGCCCGTTGCAGGGCCGCCTCGGCATCCTTGCCCGTGATGCCCTTGCCGCGCAGGTCGATCAGCATCAGGTGGTTGTCGGTCCCGCCCGAAACGAGATCGTACCCCCGCTTCAGGAAGGCGGAGGCCATCACCCCGGCATTCTGCACGACGCGGGTCGAGTACAGCGTGAATGACGGTTCGAGCGCTTCGCCGAAGGAGACCGCCTTCGCCGCGATCACATGCATGAGAGGCCCCCCCTGCATGCCCGGGAATACGGCCGCGTCCAGCAGTTCGCTCATCATCTTCACACGCCCGGACTTCGGCGCGACCTTCCCGAAGGGATTCTCGTAGTCTCGGCCCACGAGGATCATCCCGGCCCTCGGACCCCGAAGGGTCTTGTGCGTGGTGGTCGTCACCACGTGGCAGTGCGGCAACGGATCACGCAGGATCCGTGCGGCGATCAGGCCCGCGGTGTGGGCCATGTCCATCCACAGGAAGGCGCCCACCTCGTCGGCAATGGACCGGAACGCTTCGTAGTCGAAATCGCGGCTGTACGCGCTCGCCCCGATCGAGATCATGCGGGGCCCCACCGCCTTGGCCTTGTCGCGCACCCGGTCCATGTCGATCCGGCCCGCAAGGGGACCATCCGGCTCCACCCCGTAGTGCTCGGCATGGTACAGGATTCCGGAGAAGTTGACCGGGCTGCCGTGCGTCAGGTGGCCTCCATGCGCGAGATCCAGGCCCAGAAAGGTCTCACCGGGCTTCATGAACGCCAGGTACACGGCCGCATTGGCCGACGCGCCCGAGTGGGGCTGCACGTTCACCCAGTCACATCCGAAGAGACGTTTCGCACGGTCGCGGGCGACGTCCTCGACCTCGTCCACGAACTGGCATCCGCCGTAGTACCGCTTCCCGGGCAGACCCTCCGCATACTTGTTCGTGAGCGGCGAGCCCATGGCCTCCAGCACCGGGCGCGATACGAAATTCTCGGACGCGATGAGCTCCAGGCCGTCGTTCTGCCGCTCCACCTCCCGGGAGACGATGGCGAAGACCTCGGGATCGCTGGACTGCAGGCGGGACATGGAAACGGGTGGATCGGATGGACGGACGGGACGGGGGCGGAAGCTACGGCATCGGCGCCAAAGGCCGATCCCCGTCCCTACTGCAGGATCTCGGGGCGACTCAGCTCGAAGAACGAACCGGCAATCCCCACGAACCGCCATTCATCCTCGGGGCGGCCGTCGGCACCCAGGTCGACCCTGTACAGACTGAACAGCATGTAGTCCGTTCGCCGGGCCGCACGGGCGGCGATGGCCCCGGCCACGTCCGTGCCGAAGGCCGTCACGATGCGGCCCACCCGATCGGTGCCCAGCTCCGCGCCCAGGCGCTTTTCGACGCGCTCCTTCACGAAATCGCGGAATTCGGGCGTTCCGGGATTGGTCCTGGCCAGAAACGCGCCGGCGACGAGGGCCAATACGATGACGAGGATGACGAGGACTCTCATGGACTCTTGTCGGATCTCCCCTCAGTACATCAGGGCGTAGGAGAGGATGTTCGTGCCCATGCGGAGCGCGGCGAGGCGCTTCTCGGGCGGATCGTTGTGAACGGCCTCGGGCTCCCAGCCGTCGCCCAGGTCGGATTCGTAGGAATAGAACACCATCACGCGTCCCCGATCGTCCAGCAGGGCGAACCCCTGCGCCGGCTTGCCGTCGTGCTCGTGGATCTTGGGCAGACCCGACGGAAACTCGAAGTGCGTGTGGTAGATGGGATGGTCGAAGGGCAGCTCGACCCACTCCCGGTCCGGAAAGACCTTCCGCATTTCCCTCCGGAAGGCCCGATCCAGCCCGTAGTTGTCGTCCACGTGCAGGAATCCACCGCCGAGGAGGTATCGCCGGAGCCGGAGCGCCTCGTCGGTCCGCAACACCACGTTGCCGTGACCCGTCAGGTAGACGTACGGATACGAGAAGAGCTTCTCGCTGGAGAGCTCCACGGTCTCCTCGCGCGGCGACACGTCGATGCGCGTTTCGCGACGCACGAAGCGAAGCAGCTCCGGCAGCGACTGCGGATCGCTGTACCAGTCTCCTCCGCCGCCGTACTTGACGCGTGCCAGGACGAACGCATGGTCCTGGGCGGCCGCTCCACCGAAGAGCAGCATCGAAAGAAGGAGCGTCGCGGCCAGCCGCCTCATGAG
>JAHEEH010000063.1:7606-8264 GCA_024640835.1 Bacteroidota bacterium | reverse complement strand
GACCAGACTGTACTCGGCGCTCGGAGACGCCGACAAGACGTTCGAGTATTTCAACTACGAACCCCATCACGCCTGGCTTCCCTGGAAGCTCACCAATGATGGCCCGATGCGTGTATTCGAGGACGATCCCCGGTTCGCCGAGGCCGTCGCGCGCACGAACCTGACGGGGCTGGTGGACTGAAGACCGGAGACGCGTCTTCGCAGCACCCGTTGGCGGTCCGGAACGGTGGTTTACGGACGTCCCCCGCCCAGGAACTCCACCGCCCGCCTTTCCGACCAGTACCGCCCCGGCGCCGCGAACCCGACGTGTCCACCCCGGCCAGGCGTCTCGAGATGGACCCACCTGGAAGCCCGCGCTTCGTCGATCGGATAGCACGCGTCCGGCAGGAACGGATCATCCAGTGCGTTCACGATGAGCGTGGGGACGCGGATGGACGAAAGAAACTGCCGCGACGAGCATCGGGCCCAGTACTCCTCGGCGTCGCGGAAGCCGTGGATGGGAGCCGTGAACCGGTCGTCGAACTCGCGGAAGGTCCGCATGCGATCGAGCCCGTCGAGGTCCACTGCGCCCGGAAACATCGCGGCCTTCACCCTGACCTTCGCACGCATCGAGCGCAGGAAGCGCCGCATGTAGGGACGCGCCATCGGACGGGCCAGG
>JAHEEH010000063.1:3244-7596 GCA_024640835.1 Bacteroidota bacterium | reverse complement strand
CGGAACTCGCCTCCAGGTCGCAGGGCACCGAGAACGCGACCACCCCCGTCACGCGCGGATCGACGTCCCGCTCCCCGACATACTTGAGCGTGAGATTACCGCCCAGGCTGAATCCGACGAGCGCGACCGACTCGTATCGTTCGAGCGCCGTCGACACGACGAAGCCCAGGTCCTCCGTCGCGCCGCTGTGGTAGGATCTCAGGAGGCGATTGGGCTCGCCCGAGCAGCCGCGCATGTTCCAGGCGAGGACGTCCCGGCCTGCTTCGGACAGTGCCCGCGCCATGCCCTTCATGTACGCCCGATCGGTCGCTCCCTCCAGACCGTGCGAGAGGATCGCGACGCGGAGGCTGCCGGTGCGGATCCAGTCCACGTCGATGAAATCGCCGTCCGGCGTTTCGAGACGCTCCGGCTCGTAGCGCACGCCGGGCACACGCCGCACGAGCCCGGCCCAGGCCGTGTGCACGTGCCCGTTCGCCAGAGGCCAGGGCGGTCGGTAGCCGGGCGCGACGACGAGGGGCATCTACTCCGGCGCCCTCAGATTCACCCCGATTCCTACGCGAGGCGTGCCCGTGAGGGCATCAACCGTTGCGAGCACGACCAGCTGCTTCCGATCGTAGATCAGTCCGAGATCGATCGTCCCGCGGCGCTCGATGTCGTCGCCGTGCTCGGTGAGCAGCAATCCGGCTCCGAAAGCGGGCCTCAGTCCTCCCACGACTGGCCGAAGCCCCCACAGGAGGCCCGCGCGCAGCTTCTCGCCGTCGTCCTTCTTGAGTACCGCCGCGTTGATTCCTACGTGGAAGAGGAAGGCCCAGTTCGGCCGGACGGCTCCCGCGAAGAGGCCGATGGGGGCGTCGCCGCTGGCCTGCACGCCGACCGTGCCTCCGGCCGCGAGAAGGATGCCCACGGCGGCCACGCCCGCAAGTGCAGGTCCGAGCAGCTGGCTGTCGTCATCGTCCTCGTCGTCGTCCTTCTTGCCACTGGGAATGGGGATACCCCGACCTTTCGACGGACGATCGCCGGTCGCGCGGCTCCCTCCCCTCGTGGTGCCGCGCCGGGCGGCGGCGGCCCGCCGTCCGGTGGTCTCGCGGCGGGGGGCCCAGTTGCGGGGGATGTTCCCTGGCCGTGGCAGCCACGGATCCGGGCCAAGGTCCCAGATGATCCAGACGTCGGGGTCCGGCACGAAAATGCTCCTCCGGACCGGTCGCCGGCGGATCTCCACGGGGACGTCGCGCGCCTCCGGTTCGGGCAGTTCCTCGAAGCCCGCGCGCAGGATGTCCAGGTTCTCGAGGGCGAAGCCCTTCGTGAACGCTTCGCGGGCGGCGGTGGAGTCCATGTTGGCGAAGACGTCGGTCCAGGTGACGCCTAGCGTCTGGAACGCGTAGTAGTCCGGACGCGGCAGCAGCGCCAGGCTGTCGAGCGTCAGCACCAGGTCCCCGACCCGCTCGCCGTCCACCATCACGTCCGCGTGCAGGTCGATGAGGTCGAGCACGACGTCCCGGTCGAACCGCCCTCCGCGAACCACGCGTCCGTCCTGTATGCCGCCCCACCCCTGGTCCCAGGCCAGGTCGAAGTCGATGTGGGGCAGCTCGTCGACGACGGACCAGGCATACCAGAGCGAAAGCGTGTCCACGCGCGGCAGCAGCTCCACGTCACCGTACTGCTCCGCCGCGCGCACATCCGGCATGTCCATCGCGCCCTGGGTCTCGTAGACCACCTGGGGCCACTCCACCAGCTGCACCAGCCCCTCCGACGACTCCACCTGGCGGGCCACGCCGTCCACGGGAATGGCCACCAGTGTCGCGATCAGGGCGACCGGCAGCAGGGACGTGCGCGCGAGAATCGATGGTATCCACCTCATGGCCAATCCTCCGTGCGTCGGACAATATACCCCTGCCGATCCCGCAAGACCCGTGCCGAGAACGCCCGCGGGGCCCGCGCGTTGTAGCGTTCGATCTGACCCCTCCCCATGATGATCTCCAGACGCCGATTCGTCGTCGCGGGCTCGGCGGCCATCGCCGGATCCCTCGCCATGCCGCGGTACCTCCACGCCGTGCCGCGTGGCACCTTCACTCCCGTTCGCCGGAACGTGGGCCTCTATACGGACCGGGGTGGAACGATCGGCTGGCTTGCGTCGGCCGACGCCCTGGTCATGGTGGACAGCCAGTTTCCCGATACGGTCGTTCCCTGCCGCGACGGACTGCGCGAGCGGTCCGACCACCGCCTGGACCGGCTCATCAACACGCACCATCACGGTGACCACACGGGCGGTAACGCCGCCCTCGCCGGGGAAGCAGTCCACATCGTGGCGCACCGGAATGTCCCGGACCTGCAGCGCGCCGCGGCCGAGCGCTCCGGAGGCGGCGAGCCGACCACGGCCGACCTGACGTTCGAGGAGCACTGGGAGGAGGAGATCGGCGACGAGATCGTGCGGCTCCGGTACTTCGGACCCGCCCACACGGGCGGAGATGCCATCGTGCAGTTCGAACGGGCCGACGTCGTCCACATGGGCGATCTCGTCTTCAACCGGATCCCGCCGTACATCGACGTGCCGGGGGGCGCATCGACCGAGGGCTGGATCACGGTTCTGGAAAAGGCGCACGAAACGTTTTCCGACTCGACCGTGTTCGTGTTCGGGCACGGCAACCCGGCCTTCGGCGTCACCGGATCGCGGGCCGACCTGCTGGTGATGCGGGACTTCCTGTCCGCCCTCATCGAACACGTCCGTGCTGGACTCGGAGACGGGCTCGCGGTCGACGACATCGCGTCGATCGACCGGCTCCCGGCCTTTCCCGACCATTTCAACCCGGATCGTCCGACCGGCCTCCAGGGCGCGATCCGGGCCGTCCACGCCGACCTGACCCGAAACCCGTAACCCACCTCCCGCCGACATGGCTACCCGTACCGCCACTCTTCTCTTCTGTCTCACGCTCGCCGCATGCGGCGGACGCCCCGACGAGCACGCGACCCACGACATGGCGGCCGACGCCACGGCGGCGCCCGACCCGTCGAATCCTTCCGGGTTCACCGAGGGCGAGGTGCCGCCGGGATGGACCGCGCGGTTCGACGACGGTGCGGACCATCCGTTCGGGTCGACCGACTCGTCCGAGGTATTCCTCGTGACCATGACCCCGGGATGGCACGTGACGCTCGGTCCGGCCGGCATCTTCTGGCACGCCTCGAACGTGGCGACCGGCAGCTACAGCGTGCGCTCGGTGATCCACCTGTTCCCGCCGGGCACGCGCAACGAGGGCTACGGGGTCTTCTTCGGGGGCAGCGGCCTCGAGGGTCCCGACCAGTCCTACGTCTACTTCCTGCTCCGCCGCTCGGGCGAGTTCCTGGTCAAGCGTCGCGCAGGCGAGGAGACGGTCGAACTGATCGGATGGACGCCGAACGACGCGATTGTCCCGTATGCCGACTCGACGTCGGGATCGATCCGCAACGAGCTCGTCGTGGACGTGAGCCCGGAAACCGTCCGGTTCTCCGTGAACGGGACCGAGGTGGCTTCGCTGCCGGCTGCCGACCTGGGGACGGACGGCGTGGTGGGCCTCCGGTTGAACCACCGGCTCAACGTGCACGTCGAGGACCTGTCCGTCGAGCCGGCCGGGATGTAACGCCTCAGCCGCCCGGGATCAGGTAGAGTGCCTCCTGCCGGGGATCGATCCAGCGGACCGCCGTTCCGTCGAAGAAGGCATCTTCCTCGAGCATGATGCGGACGTCCTTGTCGGCCCATTCCGGGATGGAAACGCGGACGTTCAGTTCGATGGACCAGGCCGTGTTCGGGAAGAGCGGATAGTCGCCCGTTCCGGGCACGCCGTCCTGGCGGTCCCATAGCCCGATCGTCGCCCCGGCCGCGTGGCCGTGCAACCCGACGGGGTGCGTGTAGATGGACGGACGGATCCCCTCGGCCTTCGCCGCCGCGAGCGCCGAGGCCAGGACCTCGTTGCCGGTCCGCCCCACGGCGAACTCACCGATGAGGAGGTCCTGCAACCGGTTTCCCGTGGTCATCGCCCGCTCCAGGCCCTCCGGCGCGGCCGTCTCGCCCGGGCGCAGGACGTACGCCATCTGCTGGGTATCCGTGTTCAGGCGCAGGTACGTGATGCCGAAGTCCACGTGGAGCAGGTCGCCCGGCAGGATGACCTCCTCCCCCGGCCGGGACGAGAAGTCGTCGCCCCGCTCGCCCGCGTCGGCGCGCTGGATGTCCACGCTCGGATGGAACCACGTGTCCAGCCCCAGGCCACGGATGCGGTCCCGGTACCACCATTCCACGTCGGCGGTCGAGGTCACGCCCGGTTGGATGACGCGTGTCGAGAGACCTTCCCGGATGATGGTCCGCGCGATGCGGACGATCCGGG
>JAHEEH010000063.1:0-3234 GCA_024640835.1 Bacteroidota bacterium | reverse complement strand
CCGCGAGCCGCTCTCCCGAGACCACGTGCGGGTGCAAGGCCTCCGGAAGCGCGGCCATGAAGGCCTCGAACTCGGTGGAGGTCATGCCGTCCGCGTGCGCGTACAGCGACGACCGGTCCACCGCGATGCGCTTCGGATTCCGCTCGGCCACGATCTGCGCGAGACGGGCCCACTGGTCGGGCTGCTCCTCGGGATCCCAGGCCGCCTCGAACAGGCCCCCGATGGCGTAGCGCGCCACCGCCAGCCGCTCCACGCCGTCGTCCTCTCCCCGGTCGTGGAATACCAGGATCGTCCGCCGACGCGCGGCAAGCCAGGTGGCGGGCAGCATCGAGGGCATGACGGGGTCCTCGTTGTACTCGCGGGACGACACGATCCAGAGGTCGATGCCCTCCCGCCGCATCAGCATCGGAACGACCGTATCCAGGCGCCCCTCGAGCCACGCGTCGATGACCCCGGCCTGGTCCCTCGCGTCGAGTATGACCGGCATCGCCGGGACGGACTGCGCGGTCACACCGATCGGCAGGTTCAGGAGGAAGAGGAGAAAGAGAATGCGCTTCATGGGCGGTCGTCGTCGTGGGTGATGTCCAGAGTGTCCGGCAGATCGTTGCGCTGGCGTCCCGGGTTCAGGAGTGCGCCGGTGAGCGGGGTATCGAAGGCCGTAACGAAATGGGCAACGGTCGAAAACCAGAACTCCTGCTGGAATTCGAAGAAGTCCTCGTCGAAGCCGCTCCGCGGTCCCCGGTGTCCCTCGATATCGAGGTAGAAGAGCCTCGGCCAGTCCGGATACCGGTCCTGGGATTCCCTCAGCAGGACGAACGCCGCGCGCGCCGCCTCGTCGAACGACTCGTCCTCGCCGACCACCTGGTACAGCGAGACGGTGTTGTCGAAATTCATCGTGATGCCCGGGGCATCGGGTTTCCGGTGCTCCGGAACGTATTCAGGCTCCATCGGCTCTCGTCGTGCGCGCCACAAGGTCGCCGTGACCGGGCATCCGGGCAAGCGCGGTTCACGAGGAGGGCGGCGCTCCGTCCTCGTCGTCCTCCGGTTCCTCGACGTCCTCGTCGTCGTCCGGATCCCCGTCGCCCGCGAACGCATCCAGATCCACGGTCTCCTCCTCTTCGTCCTCCGTGCCGGCGCCCGATCGCTCGAGCTCCACGCGGAGGAAGCGCCCGGTATGCGTATCCGTTCCGGCCACTTCCTCGGGCGTTCCCCGGGCCACGATCCATCCCCCCGCGTCGCCGCCGTCGGGACCCAGGTCCACGACCTGGTCGGCCACCTTGATGACCTCCATGTTGTGCTCGATGACGACCACCGTGTTCCCCTTCCGGACGAGGGCCTGCAGCACCGCCAGGAGATGACGGATGTCCTCGAAGTGCAGTCCGGTCGTGGGCTCGTCCAGGATGTAGAGCGTCGACCCCGTGCCCGGACGCGACAGCTCCTTGGCCAGCTTCACCCGCTGCGCCTCTCCCCCCGACACGGTGGTCGCCTGCTGCCCCAGACGGATGTAGCCCAGGCCGACCGACGCCAGGGTGCGCAACTTGCGCTCGATGCGGGGCACGTGCTCGAAGTGGACGAGAGCCTCGGAGACCGTCATTTCGAGCACGTCCGCGATCGAGCGACCCTTGAAGTGGACCTCCAGCGTTTCCGCGTTGTAGCGGCGGCCCCGACAGGTCTCGCATCCCACGTACACGTCGGGCAGGAAATTCATTTCCAGCTTGACGATGCCGGCGCCCTTGCAGGTCTCGCAGCGACCGCCCTTGACGTTGAACGAGAATCGGCCCGACTTGTAGCCGCGGATCTGAGACTCCGGTAGCTGGGCGAACAGGTCGCGGATGTGCCCGAAGAGCCCCGTGTAGGTGGCCGGGTTGGACCGCGGCGTCCTGCCGATCGGGCTCTGGTCGATGTCGATGACCTTGTCGATGTGCTCCAGCCCCTCGACGCCCGCGTGCGGCAGAGGAACCGACTTCGCATTGTGGAATCGGTTGGCGAGGAGCGGATACAGGGTCTGGTTGACGAGACTCGACTTGCCCGATCCGGACACGCCGGTGACGCACGTGAAGCACCCGAGCGGCAGCCGAAGATCGTCTCCCTTGAGGTTGTGGCCCGTGGCACCCCGCAGGACGAGCGCCTGCCCGTTTCCGGGTCGCCGCTCTGCGGGCACCGGGATGCGCCGCTCGCCGCGCAGGTACGCCGTGGTCAGTGACGCCTTGCCGTTCGTCCCCACCGGAAGGCGAGACGGCTCGGCCGCTCCGATGACCTCGCCCCCGTGCTCGCCGGCCCCCGGCCCCAGGTCGATCACGAAGTCGGCCGACTCGATCATCTCCCGGTCGTGTTCCACCACGATGACCGAGTTGTCCAGATCGCGCAGCTGCCTCAGCGATTCGATGAGGCGCACGTTGTCCCGGGCGTGCAGCCCGATGGACGGTTCGTCCAGCACGTACAGGACACCCGTCAGCTGGGTGCCGATCTGCGTCGCGAGCCGGATCCGCTGGCTCTCGCCGCCCGACAGGGTCCGGGCAGCCCGGTCCAGGCTCAGGTAGCCGACGCCCACGTTCAGGAGGAAATCGAGGCGCTCGGAGATCTCCTTGACGATCTGCCGGGCGATGATCCACTGCCGCTCCGTCCACGAAACCGTGGCGAAGAACGAGCGCAGCGTCGCGAGGTCCATCCGGGTGAGCTCCGAGATGTTCTTCCCGCCGATCCGGAACGAGAGACTTTCCGGTTTCAGCCGCCCCCCGCCGCAGTCGGCGCAGTCCATGAGGCGCATGAAGCTCTCCGACCAGCGACGCGCGGTGTTCGAGCTCGTGTGCTCGTAGGTGTGCCACACGTGGCCGTTCACCCCCGAGAAGCGGTGCTTGTAGGTGACCTCGCGTTCCTTGTAGCGGTACACGATCGAGAACTGCTCTTCGCCCGCACCCTCCAGGATCACCCGCCGCTGCTCGTCCGTGAGGCGGCCGATCGGCGTGTCGTAGTCGAAGCCGTACGCGTCGGCCACGGCGCGCAGCTGGCTGTAGATCCAGACATCCCGTGGCTTGCCCAGCGGCGACAGCCCGCCCTGGGCGATGGACAGCGCGGGGTCGGGCACCACCAGGTCGGGGTCGATCTCCCGTCGCACGCCCAGGCCGTTGCAGGTCGGGCACGCCCCGTAGGGCGAGTTGAAGGAGAAGGTGTTGGGGGACGGATCGTCGTACGACACGCCGTCATCGGGCGAATACAGGTGGCGGCTGAACACGC
>JAHEEH010000062.1 GCA_024640835.1 Bacteroidota bacterium | reverse complement strand
TCCTGGTTTCGCATCCAGGAGATGTTCCGCTTCCAGTCCTTCCACATGTACGGCATCATCGGATCCGCCATCGTGGTGGGGATGATTTCCGTTCACCTCATCAAGCGCCGCCGCGCAAAGGACCTCGACGGCCGACCGATCGCCATTCAGCCCAAGGAGCTGGGTCGCGGTACGCGCTACTGGCTGGGCGGAACGCTGTTCGGCCTCGGCTGGGCCCTGACGGGCGCCTGTCCCGGCCCGATGTTCGCCCTGGTGGGCAATGGCGTGTCGGTGATGCTCGTCGCCCTCGCCGCGGCCGTCGTCGGCACCTGGGTATACGGATGGCTCCGCCCCAGCCTACCGCACTGACCGCTCCACTCTCGACCACCCCGAACCCAAACCACCCACTGCCATGCTGTTTCGACAGATCTGGGACGACAAGCTCGCCCAATATGCCTATCTCATCGGCTGCCAGGCGACCAAGGAAGCGCTCGTGATCGATCCCGAGAGGGACATCGACCAGTACATCCGCCTGGCGGAGAAGGAAGGCCTCGAGATCGTCGCCGTCGCCGACACCCACATCCACGCCGACTACATCTCCGGCATGCGGGAATTCGCGGAGCGTGGGGTGAAGGTCTTCGCTTCCGACGAGGGGGATGCCGACTGGAAGTACGAGTGGCTCATCGGCTCCGACTATCGTCACACGCTCCTGAAGGACGGTGACACGTTCCGCGTGGGCAACATCGAGATCCAGGCGGTCCACACGCCCGGCCACACGCCGGAGCACCTGAGCTATCTGGTCACCGACCTCGGTGGTGGTGCCGACCGGCCGATCGGAATCGCCACGGGGGACTTCGTCTTCGTCGGCGACCTCGGCCGTCCCGACCTGCTCGAGTCCGCAGCCGGCTTCCAGGGCGTGATGGAGCCGTCCGCACGCACGCTCTACGGCTCCGTCAAGAGATTCCTCGACCTCGACGACCACATCCAGGTATGGCCGGCACACGGTGCCGGCTCCGCCTGCGGCAAGTCCCTGGGCGCCGTGCCGCAGTCCACCGTCGGCTACGAGAAGCAGTTCAACGGCGCGGTGCTGTCGGCACTCCGCGGGGAGGACGAGTTCGTCGACGCGATTCTCGCCGGACAGCCCGAGCCCCCGATGTATTTCGCGCGCATGAAGCGCGACAACAAGATCGGACCGAAGGTCCTGCACAACCTCCCGAACCCGTATCGCCTCTCGATCGGCGAGCTGGGCCGGCTCTCGAACCGGACCGACATCGCCGTCGTCGACGCCCGCGTGGACCGTGAGTCGTTCATGGCAGGTCACCTCGCTGGCTCGTTCTGCGCGCCGTTCAACAAGACCTTCAACACGGTCGTCGGCTCCTTCGTCGAGGAGAACACGCCCATCTACCTCATCATCCAGGAGGGACACGTCGAGGCCGCCGTCCGCGACCTCGTCCGCATCGGGCTCGACGACATCGTGGCCTATGCCACGCCCGAGATGCTCGACCGGTATCGGGACGGGGGCGGAGAGCTCGCGCACATCCCGGAGATGACCATGGATGACGCGACCGCACTGTCCAGACGGGACGACGTGGTGGTCTTCGATGTGCGGAACGCCACCGAGCACGAAGCCTCGCGGGTTCCGGGTTCGTTCAACATCGCGTATACCCGGCTGTGGGTGCGCCGAGGCGAAGTGCCCCAGGGCAAGACGCTGGCCGTGCACTGCATGACCGGCGGTCGCTCCGCCGCTTCCGCGGCGCTCCTGAAGCGCCTCGGCCACGACGTCGTCTTCCTCACCGGAGACTTCAACCTCTGGGCTTCCCGAAACGACGTGGCCACCGGCGCCCCGTCCCTCATGGGCGCCTGATCGGATCCGGATCCGGTGGCCGCCGTCCTCCCGGGAAGGCGGCCGCCGGCCGGAACCCCAACCCTGATGCCGTGAACCGCCTTCTGACCATCTCCTCCCAGCTCAGGGGATACGACCGCGACGTCTTCCGGTCGGATCTCTCGGCGGGCCTCACGGTCGGCGTCATGCTCATTCCCCAGGGCATGGCCTATGCGATGATCGCCGGACTGCCGCCCATCTACGGCCTGTATGCCGCGCTCATCCCCATCGTGGTCTATGCCCTGCTGGGCACCTCGCGACAGCTCGCCGTGGGTCCGGTGGCCATGGTGTCCCTGCTGGTCGCCGCCGGCGTGGCTCCCATCGCGGGAGACGACCCGGCGCGGTACCTGGCCCTCGCCCTCCTCGTGACCCTCATGGTGGGCGCCATCCAGTTCGTGCTCGGGGTCGCGCGGTTCGGCTTCCTGACCAATTTCCTGTCCCACCCGGTTCTTTCCGGTTTCACCAGCGCCGCCGCGCTCATCATCGGACTGAGCCAGCTGAAGCACCTGCTGGGCGTGAGCCTGCCGGGCTCCAAGTATGTCCACCAGGTCCTGTGGGCGGCCGTCACGTCACTCGGTTCCGTCCAGCCCGAAACGCTCGCCATCGGTCTCGTCTCCATCCTCGTCCTCGTCGGGCTGAGGCGATGGAAGAAGACGTTCCCCGGTGCGCTCACCGTGGTGGTCCTGGGCACCCTGGTCGTCTGGATCGCCGGCCTCGACGAGGCGGGCGTACGCATCGTCGGTGACATCCCGGGGGGGCTGCCCGTTCCGGCAATCCCGTCGGTCGCGCTGTCCGACCTGTCGGCGCTCCTGCCGACGGCCCTCGCCATTTCACTCGTCGGCTTCATGGAATCGATCGCGGTCGCCAAGGCCTTCGCCGCCAAGCACCGCTACCGGGTGGACGCGAACCGCGAGCTGGTGGCCCTGGGCGCTGCAAACCTCGTCGGCGCCGTCTTCCAGTCCTATCCGACCACGGGCGGCTTCTCCCGGACGGCCGTGAACGACCAGGCCGGAGCCCGCACCACGCTGGCGTCCCTCATCAGCGCCGGTGTCATCGGGTTGACCCTGCTCTTCCTCACGCCCCTCTTCCACTATCTGCCCCAGGCCGTGCTCGCCGCCGTCATCATGGTCGCCGTGGCCGGCCTCTTCGACGTCCGCGAGATGCGCTACCTGTGGAAGGTGAAGCGCACCGATTTCGCCCTGCTCGTGACGACGTTCGTCGCCACGCTGGTCCTGGGCATCGAGGAGGGCATTCTCATAGGTGTCGTGGCCTCCCTGGTCCTCGTGATCCACGAGACGTCCCGTCCCCACACCGCGATCCTCGGGCGCCTCCCCGGCACCGACGTCTACCGCAACGTACTGCGCCATCCCCAGGCGGTGACCCGTCGCGACGTGACCGTGATCCGCGTGGATGCGGCGCTCTACTTCGGCAATGTCGAGTACGTGCGCGAGCGCCTGCTGACCGCCGCCGGCTCGTCCGACGACGTGCGGACCGTGGTGTTCGATGCCTACGCCGTGAACCGCGTCGACGCCACGGCCGCCCATGCCCTCATCGAGGTCGTCGACGTGCTGTCCGAGCGGGGCGTGGGCTTCGTCGTGGCGGGCGTCAAGGGGCCCGTCATGGACGTGTTCCGGCGGGCCGGTGTCGTGGACCGCCTGGGGCCCGACTCGTTCCTCCCCGACGTCCATTCCGCGATCTCGGCCATCGCTCCGGGGCAGGCGACTCCCATCGATTTCAAGAACGAACCCGTCTCATAACCATGTTCGGATTCCAGAACGGCGGCATGACCGCCGACACGCACGAGGTCACCGATTTCCAGGCGGACGTGATCGAGGAAAGCCACGTACGCCCCGTTCTCGTCGACTTCTGGGCGCCCTGGTGCGGTCCGTGCCGCATGCTCGGCCCCACGCTCGAGAAGCTAGCCGAGGGACAGGAGACCTTCCGCCTGGTCAAGGTCAACACCGACATCAACCAGCAGGTGGCCATGGAGTACGGCATCCGGGGCATTCCGTCCGTCAAGCTCTTCCACAAGGGCCGCGTGGTGGATGATTTTACCGGCGCCCTGCCTGCCTTCTACGTGAAGCAGTGGCTTGATCACCACCTGAAGCGGCTCGCCGAAGCGGAAGCGCAGGCCTGATCGTCCGGGCGATGATGGGGTTCGGGGTGGCCCGTATATTGTCGGTCACTCCGAACATCCCCTGTGGAGTCCATGGCGAACAACCAGCTTTCGAGACGAGACTTTCTCCTCCGCGTAAGCGTCCTGGGCGTCGGGGCCGGCACGCTGGTATCGGCGTGCGGCGGCGGGCAGAGCGGTGGGCAGAGCGACACTCCCCCTCCTCCCGAACCGGCGCCGGAGACGGCGACCGCCGTCGCTTCCCCGTGCACCGACCTCTCGGCTCTCACCGAGGACGAGGTCCGGATGCGGCACGAGGTGTACCAGTACGTGGACGTGACGACCGACCCCATGAAGCCCTGCTCGTCCTGCGCGCTCTTCGTCCCACCGGCCGAAGGAGCGACCTGCGGAACCTGCAACCTGGTCAAGGGGCCGATTGCACCCGGCGGCTCGTGCATCTCGTTCGCGCTCAAACAGACCGCGTGACCTGTCGAAGGGGCGCCGCACGACCTGGCCGGCGGCGCCCGTCACCCTGAACCCGTGACACGACTCGCCTCCGTCCTTCCCATCGTGTCGTGGATCCGCACGTACGGGCGGGGGGACCTGCGGGGAGACCTGGTGGCCGGGCTCACGGTCGGCGTGATGCTCATCCCGCAGGGCATGGCCTACGCCCTGCTCGCGGGGGTTCCGCCGATCTTCGGCCTGTACGCGTCGCTCGTGCCGCTGGTCGTGTACGCGCTGCTGGGCACCTCGCGCCACCTGGCCGTAGGGCTGGTGGCCGTGGACTCCCTGATCGTCTTTGCCGCCCTGTCGACCGTTGCCGAGCCCTCGTCCGCGGAATACGTCGGTCTTGCCATCCTCGTCGCCCTGATGGCCGGCGCGATCCAGCTGGTCCTGGGCATCGCGCGGTTCGGATTCGTGGTGACGCTCCTTTCGCGACCGGTGATCGCAGGCTTCACCGCGGCGGTCGCCATCACGATCGGCCTGTCGCAGCTGCAGAGCCTTCTCGGCATCGCGCTCCCGCGTACGACGAACAACTTCGCGCTCCTCGTCGAAGCGGGCCGGAACGTGGGAGACGTCCACGTGGCGACCTTCGTGATCGGCGTCGTGGGGATCCTCCTCCTCATCGGCCTCCGCAAGTGGCTTCCCCTCGCACCGGGGCCCCTCATCGCCGTGGCCCTCGGATCGGTCGTCGTGTGGCAGCTGTCGCTGGCGGACGCGGGTGTCCGGATCGTCGGCGACATCCCGACGGGCCTTCCGGCCCCGGCCCTGCCTCCTCTGGGGCTGGAGTCGATCCAGGTGCTCTTTCCGACCGCCGTGACGCTCGCCCTCGTCCAGTTCATGAACCTGATCTCGCTGGGGAAGGTGTTCGCCGCACGGAACCGGTACACCGTGGAGCCGAACCGGGAGCTGGTGGCCCTCGGGGCGATGAACGTGGTCGGGAGCTTCTTCCGATCGATCCCGGTCTCGGTGAGCTTCTCGCGCAGCGCGGTCAACGACCGCGCCGGGGCACGCACGCCGATGGCGAACGTCGTCGCCGCCGTGCTCATCGCGCTGACGCTCCTCTTCTTCACGCCGCTCTTCCGCTACCTGCCCGTCCCGGTCTTCGCGGCCATCATCATGGTCGCCGCTTTCGGCCTGGTCGACGTGAAGGAGCTGCGCTACCTGCTCCGCTCCAAGCGCGTGGACGGCCTCATCGCGCTCCTCACGTTCGCGACCACCCTGGTCATCGGCATCCAGAACGGCGTCTTCGTCGGCATCGGGGCCTCGGTCGTCGCGATCCTCTTCCGGATTGGCCGCCCCCATATCGCGGAGCTCGGTCATGTTCCGGGCACCCAGTCGTTCGCGGACCTCTCGCGCAACCCGGTCGCCCGCGCGATCGACGGCCTGTATATCATCCGCGTGCACGCTTCCTTCGGCTTCGCCAACGCGGACTACGTACGGGACCACATCCTGGGGCACTGTGATGCCCATCCCGAGGTGAAGTCCGTGCTGGTGGACGCATCCTCCATCAACGACCTCGACACGACCGCGATCGGCGTGCTGCAGCATCTTGTCCGGACCCTGCACGATCGGGGCGTGGACGTCTATTTCGGCAGCATGGTGGCGCGGGTTCGCGACGTGGCCACGGAGTCCGGACTCGAAGCCGAGCTCGGAACGGACCACTTCTTCCTGAGCCTGCACCAGGCCGTCCGCTCCCTCCTCACGTCCCGCGTCGCCGTGGAGGAATACGAGCGGCGGACGCACGACGAGCGCGACACAGCGGTCCCGGCAGACGAGGATCACGAACCGGAGCCCTGAGCCGCTTCCCGGCGGATCCGATCCTCGATGGCGGCGATCAGGGTCCGTGTCCGGTCGATGCGCGCCGTCCAGACTCCGCTCCAGGGTCCCGGCGCCCCCTTCCAGTGGGACGCGGTCTGCACCGCGATCCGGTCGATCGCGGCCAGCACCGGACCCAGTCGCCCGTATTCCGCCGCGCTCCGCAGCAGGTTGCCCAGCATGAGCGCGCGCCCTCCGAATCCCCGGGGTACCCCGGCTTCCCTCCCCATCCGCTCCACGTCGCCGCGTCCCAGCCAGATGCCGGAGCGGGCCGGAGTGACCAGCCAGGACGCGATCTCCCGAACGCCCGTCTTCGGATCCGCGAGGATGTCCTCCGGATTCGATTCTGGATCCAGGGGCGCGGCGGGCTCGCCCAGGGACGCGCGGACCTCCCGCACGGCCTCCTCGAGGACGGGAATCAGTCCCCGATACGACGGAAACGGCTCCCGCGAAACGGCCACTGAGAAGCCGGCGAGCCACGACAGCAGCTGCCCGTCCAGGAAGGCGCGGGCCGCAGCGCCGAGGCCATGCTCCGCGCAGTGTCCGAGGAACTCCAGCTGCGTGGAGAGGTGGTCCGGGCCCAGGTCCTGCCGCGCGCCCTGCCAGCCGCCTCCGGCGTACGACCTGAGCGCGTCGTCCGCCGGACGTCCTCCGATCCGGCTCTCCACGTCCAGGAATACGCCGGCATACGGCGGAACCCTGAATCCGAACAGGTCCTGGTGGTCCGCGGCCTCCTGGTCCGGATCCCGGGACGGATCGACCAGGTCGGCCAGCTGCTCGAAGCCCGCGACTTCGGCCAAAAGGGATGGATGAAGCCCTTCGGCCACGATCCGGGCAAACAGCCTCAGCAGCCGCGCCCTCGCATCGCCGATCCGGACGGGCGTCGCCGACACGTCAGGCGCGCCCCCTCAGCATGCCGTGCCAGTACAGGTCGGGGAGGACGTACACCTTGAGCGCATACATGCTGTAGCGCTCCTGCGACGTGTCGAACGGGAAGGAGGGCAGGGGCTTGTTGTCGAAATCGAACTCCGCGAGCACCAGCTTTCCATATCCGGTGACCAGGGGGCACGACGAATAGCCGTCATATCGCTTCGGGGCGGCGAGCGTGCCCTGCGTCATCAGCTGATGGAGGTTCGTCGACACGACGGGGGCCTGCTTCCGGACCGCAGCGCCCGTCTTGGCGTTTGGCGTGCCCGCCGCGTCCCCCAGGCTGAACACGTTCGGGTACCGCACGTGCTGCAGCGTTTCCCGGTTGACCTCTACCCAGCCGTCCGCGTTGGCGAGCGGGCTCTTCTTGATGAAATCCGGGGCGCTCTGGGGCGGCACCACGTGCAGCATGTCGAACTCGACCGTCTGCTCCCTCGTCGAGCCGTCCTCCGGGTTCGTGATGCGGAACGTGGCCTTCTGCTCGGGACCCTGCACGGCGATCAACTCCGTGTACAGGTTGAAGTCGATGCCGTACCGCGCAATGACCTTCCGGAGCGTCTTCGCGAAGTACTCCACGCCGAAGACGACCGTACCGGGATTCATGAACTTGATCTCGGTCCGGTCCAGCGCGCCCTTCTTCCGCAGGTGGTCGGCCGCCAGGTACATGATCTTCTGGGGCGCCCCCCCGCACTTGAGCGGCGTGTTCGGAGACGTGAACACCGCGCGTCCACCGTTCAGGTTCTGCAGCACGTCCCACGTCTGCGGAGCCAGGTCGTACCCGTAGTTGGACACGACGCCGTTCCTGCCCAGCGTCTCCGGCAGCCCGTCGATCCGGTGCCAGTCGATCTGGATGCCGGGCGCCATCACGAGGTACTCGTAGGAAACGGTGGAGCCGGATTCCAGGGTCACCCTGTTGGCGTCGGGATCCACCGATGCCACGCGGTCCCTGATCCAATCGGCGCCGTACGGGATGAAGTCCTCCTCGTTCTTCTCGGAGATCTCCTTCGGAAAGAC
Organism: Bacteroidota bacterium; assembly: GCA_024640835.1. Lineage (GTDB taxonomy): Bacteria > Bacteroidota > Rhodothermia > Rhodothermales > UBA10348 > JAHEEH01. The sequence continues at coordinate 32 of JAHEEH010000062.1, read as the reverse complement.
TCCCGCTCCGACGAGGGTCCAGATGGGCTGGT
>JAHEEH010000061.1 GCA_024640835.1 Bacteroidota bacterium | reverse complement strand
CGTGCATTTCGTGCCCGGCCTGAAGGTTCTCGTCGTGGATACGTCCCGACATGTCCTGGTTGTGGAACATGTCGTACTGCGTGGCGCGCCCCCAGCGGTACATCGAATCCAGGTCGGGGCCGGGGAAGCCGAAGTACTTGCCCGTGAGCAGAATGGGAACGCGCCGGGACACGTTGTGCACGACGTCCAGCGTGCCGTATTCGAAGGCCTCGTCGATGCACTGGTCCGTGACCGCACCCACGGTTTCGCGCACGAAGAACAGATCGGACCGATTCATGAGGCTCCGCATGAGCCCCTTGTCCTTGTTGTAGTCCGATCCGTCGTGCGAGAGCATGTAGCCTCCGACGCTGCGGTCGATCATCGGGGCGTAGATCACCGCGAAGATCTCCGAGCGGTCCAGGACTTCCTGGACGTCACGGAACCGCGTGACGAACACCGGTCCGTTCTTGGGCAGCTTGGCGATGGGCATGGCCACCCGGAGTATCGAGTAGAGCGTGTCGACGTGTTTCTCGATCACGTTCTTCATGATGGCCGCCGACCGGCCTTTCGGCGGAGCGGCGGGCGGCCAGAGCGGATCCAGCCTCGAATAGGTGGGGTCCGCCGTCGAATCGGGTGCGGCGTGGGAGCGGTCTTCCATGATGTTCAGCCCGGCGCGGTCAGATGGATTTCAGGTACTCGATGAGGGCCATGCGGTCGTGGTGCGAGAGACCCGGCCCGATGATCCCGCTCGGAAGGGCGTTCCAGTTGAATCCGGGCTTCGCGGGATCGAAGTCGCCCTCGAACTGGTGTCCCCGGTTCGAATTCCCCGGCTTCGAGGTGTCGAGGAGAAAACCGCCACGGATCCGGTGGGTCGAGAACCCGACGTTCACGGGATCGAACTCCTTGCTGCCCAACCAGAAGGTGGCGTCACGCTCCGCATGCGGGCTCAGCATCTGGTAGAGGGTCGGCACGGCACCGTTGTGCAGGAAGGGCGGGCTCGCCCACACCCCGTTCAGCGGTCGGGCCACGTAGGCGAGCGGGGCACGGATGTCGTTGGGTCGAAGCCCACGCCATACTTCCCTCAGGGAGTCCGGCAGGCCCAACTGGTCGAACTTCCTGTTCACCGTGTTCGTCACCAGGAACGGGAGGGCGTCGCCTGCCGTCCGGAGGCCTCCGCGCCCCGGTTCCGCCCGGAACATCTCGCCGAGCTCGCCCAGCCGCACGACCCGCCGCGCGAAGTTCTCGGCCGCCCTCGGATCGGTGCCGACCTCGTAGAGGTTGACCAGCTTCAGGTCCAGATAGCGGTTTCCGAAGGTGTCCACCTCGGTCCAGTACTTGTCCGCCAGGTAGGGTGGCGTTTCGGACCGTACGGGGTGATGGCAACCCTGGCAGTGCAGGGTGTACAAGGCCTTTCCCTCGGCGGCCAGGTTCCGGTCGATCGCGCCGAACAGCTCTTCCGGCCACTTCGGCGGCTTGAGCCCTTCGAAGGGAGCCGGCCCCCGTATGAGCGACTCCATCTCGTACAGGTTGCGCGGATTGACCGTGGAATCGAAAAGCCGGGTGGTGTCGGACGGATTGAAGTTCACGCCCGCGAACACCCCCATCGATTCACCCGCGTTCCGGATGATGGGCTGCTTGATGGATCCGTTGTACTGGACCCAGTCGAACCAGGGGGTATCCCAGATGTGCGGGAAGTTCACCGGTCCGTCGGCAACCACCATGTTGGCCTCGTCGACCTCCATGCCGAAGACGAAGTTGCCGATGCGACCCAGGGCATCCAGGCGGCCGAATCCCTCTTCCGTGGGATAGATCACGGGCGGTCCTTCGATCAGCGCCTTGTAATCCTCCCCCTTGTCGATGAGGAGCTTCATCTGGCCCCGGAGATCCGAGCGCTCGGTCCGCGAATGGCCTTCGCCCAGCACGGCGTTCGCGAACCGGTCGAAGCGCTGGGGGATCAGGTAGGTGAGGGCGAGGGAGAGGCCGACGGCCTTCTCGAACTTCGTGAGATTCGTGAGCGCGGGCCCGCCCTCGATGCGGATGCCTCTCCCCCCGTAGTTGAGTTGCCCGGTATGGCAGGCCGCGCAGGTGAAGCCGATGACGTCGTACCGCTTTCCGTCATCCGGGTCGACGAAATCGGGTGTTCGCGCGAAGCCCACCGGAAGCCGGTCGGGATTGTTGCGCGTATCCGAGTATGCCGGAGAGGCCCCGTGCAGCGCCCAGCCGATGGAAAGGTCCGCGGCGGAGTACTCCTCCCCGGGATTCGGGAGGAAGCCGAACCGCGTGATGTAGTCGTCCTCCATGAACCGGGGGACCGGGCCGACGATGGACAGGGGAATCCGCGGCTGCTCCATGGCCATGAGCCAGGGATACCGCAGCAGGAGGGCGAACGCACCGCCCTGGCTCGTGTGATAGAACCATTGCCGGTCCGCCGGCGTCCAGTTCTGGTCCAGGTTCACGATCTCGACGGCGTCGTATTCCGGCAGGACGATGTCCCGCGACAGGTACCAGGCCGCCGCATGGATGAGAACGAATGCGGCGATCGGCACGACCAGAATGCCGATGGCGACCGCCTTGCGCGGATTGACCATGAAGGGAAGGGACCGAGTCCGGGGATGCCCGGGGCCCGAATGTGATGAAAGGGGGTGATGCGGCCCGACCTCCCGGGGTGGCAAGGGGATCGGGCGGTCCGGAGATTAAGACATTCACGCTGAATTCGCGAAAGTCCGGGCGCACGGGCGGCGATTCCCGCAGAATTGGCCCATCCCGTTGTCCCGCCGGACCTTCGCTGATACCTTTGGGCGCCCCCAGCCGATGTCCCGGTCCCGGTACTCCGATCCGGATGGCGTCAGAATCCACCCGAACCAGATCCTTCGCGTCATGGCATCCGAAGTGCGTGACGATCCGTTTGTCCAGGACGTCTTTCCGGCCGAGCTCCACGAGATCGGTGCCCGACGCCGGTTCCACGGACTCCGGGGAGTCGGCGACGGCGCAAGGCCTTCGCCCCGCCTCGGGCTCACCGGTCTGTCCTTCTCGGGCGGGGGCATACGGTCGGCGTCCTTCTGCCTGGGCGTGGTGCAGCGGATCGCCCGGGCCGGACTCCTCAAGCACGTCGATTACCTGTCGACGGTGTCCGGGGGCGGCTACACCGGGGCCTGCCTGAACTCCCTTCTTTCCGATCCGGAGCGGCCTGCGGACGCGGCGTTCCCGCTCGAACGCGCGGTCGGGACGCCCGAACCGCCGGCCCTTCAACATATCCGCAACGGATCGCGGTTTCTCACCCCTGGAGGGTTGCTCGAAAAGGTCCGCCTTCCGGTGATGATCGCGCGCGGGACCGTGCTGAGCTTCCTCGTCTTCCTGCCTCTCGTCATGGCCGCCGTCGCCGTGACCGAGCTCCTGTACGAGATGGGTCCGAGCCCGCGCGTCCTGCTGGCATCGGTGCCGGCGGAGGCCTGGTTCCTCCTCCTGCTCATCGTGACGGTTCCGTTCCTCGGGCAGTTCCTCGGGCGCCGTTTCAACTGGCAGTTCCGCAACCGGTACGGGCTGACGCTGGCGGCACTCGCGATTGTCCTCGTCGTGACGATCGCCATGATTCCCCTGACGCACCTCGTGACGGCCGTGGTCGAGGTGCCGTGGGATGAAGCGAAGGAGGCCTTCAGACAGGGTCGGTTCATCGAGGCACTGGGGGTTCCACGCTACTGGGCGTGGTTGGGACCGCTCCTGGCCCTGGCCGTCGTGGGACTGGTGGTCCGGTCGTCCACCAGGTCAGGGCATCTCACGAACCGGCTGGTCCTGTACGTGGTCGGGTTCCTCGGGCCCACGCTGCTCGGCGTGGTGTACCTGGTGCTCTGCGTCCACCAGATCGATTCCCCCTACATCGCGCCGCATCTGCGAAGCGACCTGGAGCGCATCGGGCAGCAGCCGGGGGTATTCCAGGACACGCCCGAGGAAATGCGCTGGGCGTTTGAAAACCGCGGGCTCGTGCTGGGTCCTCGCATGATGGCGAGCCGGGACACGTCGAATCGGGCGGACACCGTCTGGGTGGTGCAGAGCGCCGGCACGAACGTGGCCCGTTCCGCGGATGGCCACCACAGGATTGCGGTGCGAAAGGACGGCAGACTACGGATCGAAGGCATGCGGGTGCGCCTCTTCCACCCCCCCGAGGATCTGTACTTCATCCTTTTCTTCGTGCTCCTCGTGCTGTTCAACGTCTTCCTGATGGACGTGAATACGGCGTCTCTCCACGGCTACTACCGAGACCGGTTGAGCCGGGCCTTCATCTTCCGCGTGAATTCGTCCACCAACAAGGTGCACGCCAATGACACGCAGAAGCTGTCCGAAGCCGGGCCGGGGGCGCCCTACCAGCTCATCAACGCGGCCCTGAACCTGCAGAGCAGTCGCGACCAGAGCCTGAGGGGACGGATGGCGGATTTCTTCCTGTTCAGCAAGCGCTTCGTCGGCAGCGAACGGACGGGCTACGTGCCTACGGAGGCGGTCGAGGCCGTGGACACGCGCCTCGATCTCGCGGCCGCGACAGCCATTTCGGGTGCCGCGGCATCGCCCAACATGGGGACCTCGACCCGTCGCATGCTGACGTTCATCATGACGCTGCTGAACCTCCGCCTCGGATACTGGCTCGTGAATCCGAAATCGATCCGTTCTGCCGGATACGTGGGCCGCCTGCTGAGCCGCTCCGCGGGTCCGGCGCTTCTTCTGCGCGAGGCGATCGGCGACCTGGATGAGCGGGGTCGGTTCGTGAACCTGTCCGACGGGGGACACATCGAGAACCTGGGACTGTACGAGCTGCTCCGCCGTCGCTGCCGGTTCATCATGGCGGTCGATGCAGGAGCGGATCCCGACAGCCGGTTCGCGGACCTGGCGCAACTCATCCGGTTCGCCGGAATCGACCTGGGGGTCACTATCGATCTGGATATCGATGCCCTCTGCGCGGGCACGGACGGAAACAGCGAGTGCCACGCCGTGCTCGGGACCGTTGATTACGGAGAGGGGACCCCGGGGCTGCTGCTCTATGTGAAGGCCTCGGTCACCGGTGACGAGGGTGAGCTGCTCCGGCACTACAGGCTCGAGAACCCGACGTTTCCGAACCAGTCGACCGCCGACCAGTTCTTCGGCGAGGAGGATCTGGAGGCATACAGGTCGCTCGGATTCCACGGGTGCGATGCGGCCCTTTCGACGCTCGTCGACCGGCTTCCCCCGGACGCGACCGAGCCCGTATTCGACGCCTGGAGGTCTGCCGTGGCTGTGTGACCGGTCAGCCGCCGGTCAGCCCGCGCAAGAGGTCACGCGCTTCCACGAGGTCGGGTAGGCCCTCGCTCTCGTCGAAGCCCTCCAGGGCTTCGCGGAGGAGGTCGCTCGCCTCGTCCGCTCGATTCGCATCGGCGCGCCGGCGGGCCAGGCTCGTGGCCGCTCGCAGCTCCAGCCATCGGGCGCCCTGCTTTCGCGACACATCCAGCGCCCGCTCGAGCCAGGGTTCGGGATCGGCGCCGAGCAGATCCTCGATCTCGCCCTTGAGGCGATACACGTCGGCCTGCCAGAATTCGCCGTTCCGCTGCTCCACGTGCCGAAGAGCGCCATCGATCGCTTCGGCAGCGGCCGCCGGTTCGCCGTGGGCCAGCAGCCCGTCCGCCACGAGGCCGAGCAGAAAGCCCACGCCCAGCGCGAAACCACCCGCGCGCATCTGCTCCAGGACGGCCCCCGCCTGGTGGAACGTCTCCACCTGGTCCGACTCCCGGTGCGCCAGGCTCCACACCACGGTGGCGATCGCGATGTAGAAGGGATCCCCGTATTCGAGCGCCATGGGGAGGTAGGTCTGCATCACCTCCCGGCAGGCCTGCCAATCGCGCCGCATGAGGTGCAGGAGACCCGCATACAGGTGCGCGTGGTACACGGTCATGTGATTCGACGAGCCATCGGCGATCGTCAGCGCCTCGCGGCACTGCGCCGCGGCACGGTCCGGAAAGCCGAGAAGCTGGAGCGCCAGCTGTCTCGAGGTGGCCGCACTGACGTCGAGTCCGCCCCAGCCCAGAAGTCCCAGGTCGGCATCCCGCTCCGCGTCGTGCAGGGCCAGCACCCGCTCCAGGTGTGGCAGCGCCTCGCCGGGCTGCCCGGCGAACATGCGGGCCACTCCGGCAGCATTGTGGCTCATGACGACGTATCGGGGCTCGCCCAGGTCCTCGGCCGTCTTCAGGCTCTGCGCGAGGATGTCGAAGGACCGGTCGTACTCTCCTCGAATCAGGTATACCGAGACCAGCCCGTAGAGCGAGAAGAAGAGCGGCTGCATGGCATTCACGCGCCTGCACATCGCCTGGACGCGAAGAAAGATCTCCTCGCCCTCCGGGTCCGCATAGCCCTTGGTCATCATGACGGCCGGCCCGAGGAGCATCAGCACTTCCAACTCCTGCGCATCCCGTTCTGGGCCCTCCTCCAACTCGGCCACGAGGTCCAATGCCGCCCGGAGCTGCTCCACGGCCTCGCGGTTGGCGTTTCCCCGCATCGCCGCGCGTCCGGCCGCGATCCGGAGGGGAAGGGCCTTTGCGGGCAGCCCGGCATCCGTGTAGTGCTGGGCGACGACGCCCGGCGAGGCCTCGGAAAACCCCGAGGAGAGGGCATCGGCGACCCGTTCGTGCAGCTCCATGCGTCGGTTCCGGAGCAGGCTCTCGTACGCGGCGTCCCGGATGAGGGCGTGCCGGAATTCGAACGTGGCTTCCGGGATGAAGCCTCGCCTGGTGACGAGCTCCGCCCCCGAAAGCTGGCCGAGGGCCTCGTCGGTTGCCCCATCGCCGCCATCCCCGCTCACGGCAGTCAACAGCCTGTAGTGGAATTGGCGCCCGATCACGGAGCCGATCTGGGCCACCTGCCGGGCCGAAGCATGCTGGTCGAGCCGCGCCATGAGAGACCCGTGCAGGGTCGAGGGGATCAGGTGTTCGGGCAGCGGGCCGGTCAGCTCGTATCGATCACCGGCGTCCCGAAGCAGTCCCGACTCCAGGATCATGCTGGTGAGCTCCTCGGCAAACAGCGGGATTCCGTCCGTGCGGGAGGCCACGTGACGGACGATCTCGGGCGGAAGCGGCTTGGTGCCCGCGCGGTGGCGCGTGATCGAGGCCAGGTCGTCGGCCGTCAGCTTGCCGAGGACGATCTCGGAGGCGTGTGTCCTCGAGAGCCAGGCGGGAAGGCAGGGCGGGCGCGCGAGGACGAGCAGCAGGATGCTGAGGGATGGCAGCTCGCTCACGAGCTGGTCCAGCCATTCCGCGGTCGAGGGATCGGCCCAGTGCTGGTCCTCGAGCACGACGATGCCCGGAGCGTCCGGACCGCGCATCGCGATGGCCTGGACCAGCATCTGGAGCAACCGCTGTCTCCGTGCGGCCGGTGATGCCGCCGACCGGGGCCACGATTCGGGAAGCGGGACATCCAGGAAATCCGCCAGGACCGCCGTGTCCTCGTTCGCCGTGATGCCCGTGGCACGGAGGAACGATCCCAGGTCGGCGGGCGAGAGGTCGCCATCGGCCGGCTGAATCGTCGAGCGGAGAAAGTCCGCCAGCGGATGGAGGGCGGTGCCGGTGTCGAGCGGCGTGCAGACCAGGCGGGAGATCCACACGCCCGTTTCGGCGTCGACCTCCTCCAGGAATGCGTCGATGAGCTTCGACTTGCCGATTCCCGCCTCGCCGGTGACCAGGACGACCTTGCCCTGGCCGCCTCGTGCCGAGCGCCACTGGCGCCGGATGAGGTCCATTTCGAGGTCGCGTCCAACGATCGGGGTCGGGCCTGGGCCCGCGTCGGACTCCCGCTGGCCGCTTTCGCGACGCTCACCGGTAACCGAGAAGACGGGCTGGGACTCCGAGAATCCGCGAACGTCACGCAGCCCCTGGTTCGTAATGTCGAAGTGCCCCCGGACCAGGCGATGCGTGACCTTTCCGAGGAGGATCTCGCCGGATGCAGCGCATTCGGCCAATCGGGAAGCGACGTCCGCACCTCCGCCCTGGACTTCGATGCGTCCGTCCATCTCGCGGACGATGCTCATCACGGTGTGGATGCCGATCCGGACGTCGATCCACTCACCGGCACCGCGCCAGGGTTCGGAACGGATCCGGGACAGGATGGCGAGGCCGCACTGCACCGCGTGACGGGCATCGTAGTCGTGCGCCGTCGGAAAGCCGAAGTACCCGAGCATGCCGCCGCCCGGCGCCCGCTCCGCCTGGCCTCCGAATCGCGCGAGCTGTCTTTCACAGAGCGCCTGGAGCCACCCCGAGGCGTCTTCAAGGTCCTCCGGATCCATCTCCAGGGCCCGTT
>JAHEEH010000461.1 GCA_024640835.1 Bacteroidota bacterium | reverse complement strand
CCACCATGATTCTATGGTAAATACGGGATCGGACGCCCCCCCGCGGCGTGCCGGCGCCGCGCCCGGCGCCGATGCCAGCGCTCGGACGTGCTATCCCCCGCAGGTGAGAACGGATGACTTGCGCATTTTCGGCCCCGGACCATGAATCCGGTCCATTTTCGAGGGATCGCGGTGAGGTCCGTTCCGAAACCGCGGGCTGTATCTTTTTTTTCCCGCGCGCGTTCGAGGCCATTCGTCGCGGCCGCGCGGCCCGTTCACCTTCCACCTTCCACGCATCACGACTCCACCGGCACCCGGTGCATCCGTAGCGCACGACCGCCATGTCACAGAAGATCACTCTCACCTTTCCCGACGGATCCACCCGCGAATACGAACGCGGCGTCACGGGCCACGAGGTGGCCCGATCCATTTCGGAGGGCCTCGCCCGTGTCGCGCTGTCCATCGGCGTCAACGGCGAAATCAGGGACCTCGATCGTCCCATTCTCACGGACGCGGCGATTCGCCTGTTCACGTGGGACGACCCCGAGGGGCGATCCACGTACTGGCACTCCTCGGCCCACCTGATGGCCGAGGCCCTCGAGGCCCTGTATCCGGGCGTCAAGTTCGGCATCGGTCCACCCATCCAGGACGGATTCTACTACGACGTGGACCTGGGCGATCGGACCCTCGCCGCGGACGATCTCGAAGTGATCGAGGGCAAGATGGCCGAGCTCGCCCGTCGCGATGTGCCGTACGAAAGGAGCGAGGTGTCCAAGAGGGACGCGGCCGCGTACTTCGGCGACAAGGGAGATGAATACAAGCTGGAGCTCATCGATGAGCTCGAAGACGGTACCATCACGTTCTACCGGCAGGGCGGCTTTACCGACCTCTGCCGCGGACCCCACGTGCGCTCGACGGGTGTCCTGAAGAATCCGAAGCTGCTCAACGTGGCCGGGGCGTACTGGCGGGGCGATTCGGATCGCAAGCAGCTCACCCGGCTCTACGGCATCACGTTTCCGAAGAAATCGCAGCTGGACGAGTACCTCGAACGGCTGGAACTCGCGAAGCAGCGGGACCACCGCAAGCTGGGAAAGGAGCTGGAGTTGTTCACGTTCAGCCCGAAGGTCGGATCGGGACTCCCGCTGTGGCTTCCGAAGGGAACCGTCGTTCGCGAGACGCTCGTCGACTTCCTCAAGGCGGAGCAGCTGAGGCGCGGGTATCAGCCGGTCATCACTCCGCACATCGGTCGGCTGGAGCTGTACCGCATCTCGGGACACTACCCGTACTACAGTGATTCGCAGTTCCCCCCGATGCTGGACGACGAGGAGGAAGGCTACCTCCTCAAGCCCATGAACTGCCCCCACCACACCCAGATATACGCGGCCAGGCCCCGCTCCTACCGGGAGCTTCCGGTCCGGCTGGCAGAGTTCGGCACCGTCTACCGGTACGAACAGTCGGGTGAGCTCGGTGGTCTGACGCGCGTTCGCGGGTTCACGGTCGACGACGCCCACCTCTTCTGCATGCCGGAACAGGTCAAGGACGAATTCAAGGATGTCATCGACCTCACGCTGATGGTCTTCCGGTCGCTGGGCTTCTCGGACTTCACCGCACAGGTGTCGCTGCGCGATCCGTCCAACCGGGAGAAGTACGTGGGCGAGGACGAGCAGTGGGACCGGGCCGAGCAGGCCATCCGGGAAGCCGCGGCCGAGAAGGACCTCGAGACGGTCGAGGTCGTCGGCGAAGCGGCATTCTACGGCCCGAAGCTCGATTTCATGGTGCGCGACGCCCTCGGTCGAAGCTGGCAACTGGGTACCATCCAGATTGACTACAACCTCCCGCAGCGTTTCGACCTGTGGTACGTGGGCGAGGACAACCAGAAGCATCGACCGGTGATGATCCACCGTGCGCCGTTCGGCTCACTCGAACGGTTCATCGGAGTGCTCATCGAGCATTGCGGCGGCAACTTCCCGACGTGGCTCGCTCCGGTGCAGGTGGCCGTTCTGCCCGTGGGACAGGATTTCGAGGCCTACGCACGACGGGTGTCGGCGAGGTTGCAGGACGAGGGCTTCCGGGTCGAGACGGACGCGCGCAACGAGAAGGTCGGATACAAGATCCGGGCTGCCGAAGTGCTCAAGGTGCCTTACATGCTCGTCACCGGGGCCCGCGAACAGGAGGGCGAAACGGTGTCCGTGCGCCGGCACGGGGAGGGGGACATGGGGTCCATGTCGCTGTCCGATTTCGTCGCCCTGTTGCGGCGGGAGAGCGAGCCGGCATTCCGATCGCATTCAAGCTGATGCGCCGGGGAAACCGGCATGCCCCGAACGGGGTTCATAATGATTCCTTCCGCCCTGTACAGATCGGCCCGGATGCGCTAGTTTTGGGCCTCCCTGTCTCCGCTTCCACGAACAAATCGGGTTACAA
>JAHEEH010000460.1 GCA_024640835.1 Bacteroidota bacterium | reverse complement strand
GTCTCACGTGCCGCTCGACTGGCGCTACGACCTGAATCCCGGCTCCAATCCGTACCTGATGGAGCGGATGCCGGTGACGGCCGTCTTCAATCCCGGCGCGATCTACCTCAACGGCCGCTATGCGCTCGTGGCCCGCGTGGAAGGCGCGGACCGCAAGTCGTTCTTCGCGGTGGCCGAGAGCGAGTCTCCCGTCGAGGGTTTCGCCTTCCGCAAGCGGCCGATCACGATGCCGGAGACGGATGATCCCGACGTGAACGTGTACGACATGCGTCTCACGCAGCACGAGGACGGGTGGATCTACGGTCTGTTCTGCACGGAGCGCCGGGATCCGAAGGCGGCGCCCGGCGATTTCTCGTCGGCCGTGGCGCGGTGCGGCATCGCCCGCACGCACGACCTGGACACCTGGCATCGGCTTCCCGACCTGGTGACGAATTCTCCCCAGCAGCGCAACGTGGTACTGCACCCGGAATTCGTGGAGGGTCGGTACGCTCTCTACACGCGCCCGCAGGACGCCTTCATCGAGGCGGGGAGCGGAGGCGGCATCGCGTGGGGTCTGTGCGAGTCGATGGAACACGCCCGGATCGACGGGGAGACCCTCGTGGATGGCCGTGAATACCATACGATCAAGGAATTGAAGAACGGGCTCGGGCCGGCGCCCATCTGGACCGACTACGGATGGCTGCACCTGGCGCACGGCGTACGGGGGACGGCCGCCGGGCTTCGCTACGTTCTCTACGTGTTCATGACGGCGCTCGACGATCCCACGCGCATCCTCCACTACCCCGCAGGGCAGTTCCTGGGGCCGGTAGGTGACGAGCTCGTCGGTGACGTATCCAACGTCCCGACGGGAAGGTCTACATCTACTACGCGTCGTCCGATACGCGCTGCCACGTGGTGGTGACCTCGCTGGAGCGTCTCGTGAACCACGTGATGCATGCGCCGGCCGATGCGGGCCGCTCCGCGGCCAACGTCGCGGTCCGGAATGAGCTCATCGAACGGAACCAGCGGTCCCTGGAAAAAGACTGACACATGCCCAAGCATCCCGGGTTGGATGCCATACGCGCCGGAATGGCGCATGAGCTTACCGAACGCCTTCTGCCCTGGTGGATGTCGAAGGCGCCCGACCCGGAACGCGGAGGATTTGTCGGCCGGATCGCCGGGTCCGGCGAGGCCGCGCCGGACGCGCCGCGGGGCAGTGTCCTCAACGCCCGCATCCTGTGGGCGTTTTCGGCCTCGTACCGGATGTTCGGCAGGGAGGCCTACCGAAAGGAGGCCGAGCACGCCTTCTCGTGGTACGACCGCCATTTCGTGGACCCGGACTGGGGCGGGGTGTACTGGATGGTGGATCCTGCCGGTCGTCCACTCGACGACCGGAAGCATGCGTACGCACAGGGCTTCGCCATCTACGGGCTGGCGGAGTATTACCGTGCCACGGGTGACGAGCGGAGTCTCCGTCGTGCCGTGGAAGTGTTCACGCTGCTCGAGGACCACGCGCGCGATCGGCAGCACGGGGGCTATCTCGAAGCGTTTTCGAGGGCCTGGGAGCGACTCGAGGACCAGCGGCTGAGCGAGAAGGACGCCGATGTTGCGAAGACGATGAACACCCACCTGCATCTGCTCGAGGCGTTCACCGGTCTGTACGCGATCTGGCCCGACGGGTGGGTCGGCGCGCGGCTTCGCGAGCTGGTCGACGTCTTTCTCCGTCACATCGTGGACCCGGACACCGGGCACGTGCGGCTGTACTTCGACGAGGACTGGACCCCGCGTTCTCTCGTGCGCTCGTACGGTCATGACATCGAGACCAGCTGGCTCCTGCTCGAGGCCGCCGACGCCGTGGGCGACGCTGCGCTGCGCAATCGAGTCCGCGGAGCCTCTCTGCGTCTGGCGGACGTCGTGCTGGCCGAGGGGGTGGACGTGGACGGGGGCGTGTTCAACGAGGCCCTTCCGGACGGTCGGCTGGACGACGACAAGCACTGGTGGCCCCAGGCCGAGGCCATCGTGGGCTTCGTGAACGCGTGGCAGGAAACGGGGGCGGAACGGTATCTCGCTGCCGCCGTCGACACGTGGCGCTTCACGGAGCGGAGAATTCTCGATCCCGCCGGTGGGGAATGGTTCTGGCGGGTGGATCGCGGGGGGCGCGTATACGAGGAAGAAGACAAGCTGGGCCCATGGAAATGTCCATATCACAACGTCCGGGCGTGCATGGAAACGATGAAGCGGTCGGACCGCGTTCAGGCCGACTCTCCGTGAGCCGGCTTGTCGTCCTCGCCGCCCTTCTCTGGTCCGGGATGGCATCGGCCCAGTCGGTGGCGCTGCTCTCCGTGCATGCCGGTTCGCGAACGCGAATCGACACACCCGTCCAGGCGAGGCTCGACGGGGTCCCCTGGGTGGGACCTGGCGTG
>JAHEEH010000459.1 GCA_024640835.1 Bacteroidota bacterium | reverse complement strand
GCTACAACCTCCAGCGCGAGGGACTGGCGGTGCTGCAGGCGGGCGACGGGGCCGAGGCCCTCACGGTCGCGACGCGCGAGCGCCCGGACCTGATCGTCCTGGACGTCATGATGCCCCGCATGGACGGCATCGAGGCGTGCCGGCGCCTGCGGGAGCATCCGGAGCTCAGGCGCATCCCCGTCCTGATGCTCACGGCGAGGAGCGAGGAGGAAGACCATGTCCGGGGGCTGGACGTCGGGGCGGACATCTACCTGACCAAGCCCATTTCCATTCCGGTCTTCCTGAGCCAGGTGAAGGCGATGCTCCGGGGAACGGAACGCTTCGAGGAGCTCCCTGACGTCATCCGTGCGCACGGGCTCCAGATCGACCGCCTCCGCTACGTGGTTCAGCAGGAGGGGGATGGCCCTCCGATCCGGTTGCCGCGCAAGGAATTCGAACTGCTGCGCTTTCTCGCCGCGAATTCGGGTCGCGTCTTCTCGCGGCAGGAGCTTCTCGACGAAGTCTGGGGTCGGGACGTCTACGTGGTCGATCGAACGGTCGACGTGCATGTTCGGAAGATCCGGGAGAAGATTGGTGACACGCTCATCGAGACCGTCAAGGGTGTCGGCTACCGATTCCGCGAATAGGACGGACGACTCGTCCGCACACCCTGCGGGCGGAGACGACCTGTCTCCGGTCGGAAGCGGGCACGGGCGTGCGACGACGCCCGGCGGGCACGGGCGTGCCCGTGGGAGTCGCGTTCCGTACAGGATCGCGGCGAAGGTGGCGCTCATCACCACCGGACTCGTCGCCCTGCCGCTCCTGGCGATCCTGTGGGCTGCGCGGGGATTCGAGTCGGTGGCGCTCCTCGTGATCCCGGCCGTGTTCGCCGGCACCTGGCTTGCGGCCGGTTTCGTCCTCGGGAGGCGGATCCATATCGCCCGCAGCGTGCTCCGGGAAGTCCGGCACAGCCGCTTCGAGAACCTCGAGGCCGCCCGACTGCCCCGGGGCGACGAGCTGAACGACCTCGTATGGCAGGTGTACCGGACGGGCCTCGTCCTGGAGCGGGAGATGGCCGATCTCAGGCGCACCGAGAGCTATCGGAAGGAATTCCTCGGAAACGTCTCGCACGAGCTGAAGACGCCGATATTCGCGATCCGTGGTTTCGCCGAGACCCTGCGGAACGGGGCCGTGGACGATCCGGACGTGCGGCTCTCCTTCCTCGACAAGATTCTCCGCAACGCCGATCGCCTGTCGAACCTGGTACGCGACCTGGGGGAAATCTCGCGCATCGAGTCCGGCGAACTGACCATGGTCATGGCCCCCTTCGACCTCGGAGCGATCGCCGCCGAGGTTGTGGAGTCACTCGACCCGGCCGCCCGCGAGAAGGGCGTGACGCTCCGATCGTCCGTGCCCTCCAGCCTCCCGTCGATTCTCGGGGATGCGGATCGCCTGCGCCAGGTCGTCGTGAACCTGGTCGACAACGCGATCAAGTACAATGACACGGGCGGACGAGTGGAGATCGTCGCCAGGTCGGTTCCCGGCGGCCAGGTCAAGGTGTCGGTCGTCGACGACGGAATCGGCGTCGAGCCGGAGCACATTCCCCGGCTCACGGAACGGTTCTACCGCGTGGACAAGAGCCGGTCCCGGTCACAGGGCGGAACGGGCCTCGGGCTCGCGATCGTGAAACACATCCTGGCCGCCCACGGATCGCAACTCCTGGTCGAGAGCCGCGCCGACCGGGGCTCGACCTTCGGATTCTCCCTGCGGGCCGCCGACTGAGCGACCGGACGGGCGGTCCGGAACGGCGCGCCCCGAGCCCGGTAGAAGTTCGTTGCAACGATCATCAGCCGACCGCACAGCACGTGAAACTCCGGGATCTCATTCAGCAGGACCACTTCGATTCGGCCGGGCATGAGACCCTGCTGAACGTGATCGTAACGGGTTCCTGGCTCGCGTCCGAGATGGCGTCCGTCATGGCGGAATTCGGCGTGACGCCGGCCCAGTACAACGTCCTCCGGATACTCGCGGGCGCCCACCCGAACCGCGTCACCTGTTCCGAGATCGGCTCGAGGCTGTTGGATCGCACGCCCGACGTCACGCGGCTCCTGAACCGTCTCGACAAGGCACGCCTCATCAGCCGGTCCCGGTCCCGCACGGACCGGAGAGTGGTCCGGGTCGGGATACGTCAGACCGGCCTCGATCTGCTTGCGAGCATGGCACCCGTCGTGGCAGCGCTCCAGGAGCGGGTCTCCCGGCATCTGACGATCGAAGAGCATCGCCAGGTGAGCGATCTCCTGGAACGGCTCCGGACGGATCAGCGGGGCTGATCTCGGGGACGTCGCAGACGGTCCACGTCCTGGCGCACCCCGAGGGGCACCGCGTCACGCAGACGGCCGCGGACGTCGCCGCACGGGCCGACGC
>JAHEEH010000060.1 GCA_024640835.1 Bacteroidota bacterium | reverse complement strand
CGATCCGCAGCCAGCCCACAGGACAGGGACCAGGAAGATCGACACCAGCAGTCGCCAACGATTCCAAAAGAAACCAGGTAATCCGGTCATCGCTATTCCCCCCGGGCGGTCCGATGCCGCTGCAACTCATGCGGCGAAATTACGCGGCAGAGGCGGGGACTGCAAGGCGCGGGAGCGCCAATCAGCCCTCGAGGACACCCTCCAGATACGTCGTCAATACGGCGACCGCCACCTCGTTGTGCCCACCCCTCGGGAGGATCAGGTCGGCGATCCGGCGGGTGGGGGCCACGAACTGGAGATGCATGGGTCGGACCGTGGCCTCGTACTGGTCCAGCACGGAATCCACCGACCTTCCGCGCTCGGCGACATCCCTCCGGATCCGTCTTGCGAGCCGGATATCGTCGTCGGCATCCACGAACACGCGGAGATCCATCCTCCGGACCAGTTCCGGTTCCGCAAGCACGAGGATACCCTCCACCACGACGAGGGAACGGGGCTCCACCCGTTCAACCCGCTCGGTACGTCGATGGGTCGTGAAGTCGTAGACCGGCTTGTCGACCGCTCGACCCTCCAGGAGGTCGTCGATGTGGTGACACAGCAGCGTGGTTTCCAGCGATGCCGGGTGATCGAAGTTCACCAGGGCCCGCTCTTCCTGCGACAGGTGCGCAAGATCGAAGTAGTACCGGTCGTGATCCAGGATCGCCACGCGCCCCGGGCCGAGCCGATCGAGAATCCGCTGAAGCACCGTGCTCTTCCCGGAGCCCGATCCGCCGGCTATCCCGATGACGAACGGCTTTTGCACGAGCTCAGTGGCGTACCATGACGATCTCGTGCGTGCGTGTCGTTTCGTCGTACGAGCACGCATCCCGATCCACGACGTAGCCGTCCGGGTGCCGCCATTCCATGAGCGGCTCCACCTCCTCGAGCGTCTCGCGCACGATGAAGTTGACCAGGCGGCCACGAAGAGGCTTGACTCCGTGGGTGACGGGCTTCATTTCGCCATCGGAGAAGCGCAGGAACCGTACGCGGACCATTGAATGGTAGGTCACGCCGTTGTCCCATGACTCCTCGTGCACGCCGGGGAGCATGTTCCAGACGAGCCGCTCCTCGAGCGCCCGGTTCAGGGCCCGGGACAGATGTGGACGCCAGTACTGCGACACCTTGCCGATCTCCGGGAGGACGGCATCCATGCGGAGACGGTAGTTCGGAATCAGGTCGTCCGGACGCAGAAGACCGAACAGGCCCGAGAACACGATGCCCTGCTCCAGAAGGCGTCGCTGAGCCCCGGTCGGCAGGCCACCGAAATCCATGGCCTTGTACAGGACGCCGGGGCCGTATCGATCCAGGGCCGACATGAGCGGAGCCTTGTAGACCGCCCGGTTCACCCGGACGGCCTCTTCCAGCGCATCCCCCTTGACGCCGAACAGGGTGGCCAGGTCGACCGAGTCGTCGTCCAGGGTGGCCTGCAGCCGGTCGATGAGGTACCTGCGCTCCGCGTTCAGATCGTTGAAGTAATTGAACGTGTTCGACGCACGATAATCGAACATGTCCGGGGCAAAGGGATTTCCTCCCTCGACCTTGCCCTCTGCAGGTGGCAGAAGGATGGCAAAATTCGGCATGGGGGCTGCGCTGGTGCGGGAGCGGGACGTGGAGGGTCGTGTCAGCCGGCGTTCTTCTGCTGGCGCATTTCCCCGATCAGCGCATCGATATCCTTTCGGATGCTCTGGGCCTTGGCCTCGGCATCGGCGACCAGGGCGTCTCCCTCCCGGCGCGCCTCGCCTTCGCCACCGGGCTCGAGCGCTTCATTTACGAGGTCGGCCACCTTCGATCCGAGCCGATCCAGCTGGAACGCCAGGCGGCGCCTGATGCGCGTGCCCTCTTCGGGTGCCGTGAGGATGCCCAGGGCAAACCCGGCGAGTCCGCCCACGAGCGTTCCCAACAAGGCTGCACGAAAGGATCGGCCGATTGGTTGTTCACTCATGGGATTCGGGGCAACGGGTGTACGATACTCGAAAGTAAACCCTGCCGGGGATTTCGCTGTTTCGTTTCAACGAAAAAAGCCGCGACCGCACAGAGGCGGCCGCAGCTCTCGTGTGCGGACCGGTACACCGAAGAGCTGGGGACGCCCCGCTACTTCTTCTTGTGACGGTTCTTGCGAAGGCGCTTCTTGCGCTTGTGCGTCGCGATCTTGTGTCGCTTGCGCTTGCGGCCGCAGGGCATGAGGCTGTGGAATTGCGTGGTGGGATCAGGCGGCAGCGTTGCCGCAGACTGTCAATATAGCCATTTCCGGCTCGGTTCACCAAACCGACCCCGGCGTCGAGGGTTCACCGGACGCGATGAAATTCGCGGCAATTAGCCCGGAGCGCGGTCGAACACTGGAAACGGCAACGCGTATTGCCTGCCACGCGAAGAATACCCCAGATGATGTTCGATTCCCGCTACCCGGAACGCGAGCACCTCGGCCACCGGTTCGTGGAGGAGGGTGGCGGATCTCCGGAGGGCAGGTGCGTGCTGCTGCTCCACGGTATGATCGGAGGCCCCGGCCACTGGGACGGATCCATTCCCGCCGTCGTGGAGGCCGGGTTCCGAGCGGTGGTTCCGCGGATTCCGGTGTTCGGCCTGCCCAGATCCCGGGCCACGGTGGCCGGCCTGACGGACTGGATGGTGGGATTCATGGATGCGCTCGGCCTGCACTGCCCGGTGGTCGTCGGCAATTCGCTCGGAGGGCACATGGCCGCTCTCCTGGCCATCCGGCACACCGATCGGGTCAGGGCGCTTGGACTGGTGGGATCGTCGGGCGTCCAGGAGCTGGACATGGGGGTTGCCGTCATGCGGCGAAAGGACCGGGATTTCATCCGTCTACGTGCGGCGCTCACGTTTCATGATCCAGCCCACGTCACGGACCGTCTCGTGGATTCCATCATGGAGACGATCAACGACCGCTCCCGGGCGCTTCGCCTGATTCACCTCGCCCGGTCGGCCCGGCGTGAAACCGTGACGGACGAGCTTTCGGGCGTCTCGGTCCCGACCCTGGTGGTCTGGGGACGCCAGGACCAGGTCACTCCTCCCTCCGTGGCCGAGACCCTGTCCCGCCTCCTCCCGCAGACGACCCTGCACTGGATGGACCAGTGCGGTCACGCACCCATGATGGAGCATCCGGAGCGGTTCGGCGAACTGCTGGGTGACTTTCTCGCCGGGCTTGCGGACAGCTCCGACTGAGGCAGGGGCGCTGATTTGTGCCCCGAACCACGGATTCGTCGCGGCGTAGGCTCCGGTGAGACCGCCCAACCCGCCGACGAGCCTCGTGCGTCGATCCCTGCTCCTTCTGACGCTGACCGCCCTGGTCGCATCCTGCGCTCCGGCCATTTCGCCGCTGTACCGGGATTACGAGTATGACGGAGCGGAACAGCCGGCGGCAAAGGCCGAGGGGCTCGCGCTGCGCCATGCGCTGGAAGAGGCCGGGTGGACGGTGGTTCCAGGCCCGTCGGGGAACGTCCTGGCCACGGAACCCCGCACGTTCCGCGAGTGGGGACTCTACCGGACGGAGGTGGAGCTCGAAGTGGCGCCCGTCGCAGGCCCGTATGTCCGGGTCCTGATCCACCCGTACAGACGGTTCTTCACGGGCGGGCGGAGCAAGATTCCGTACCTGAAACGCGGCCTGGCCAGGGCCGTGCTCGAACCCCTGACCGATGCCCTGGACGCGGCCGGCCTGGTGTACGCCGGAACGATGGAGCAGCGGGACAAGGCGGCGGGCGCCCGCTGAGACTTTTCCGGTCCACGACGGAACCCGTCTGGCGCTCGCCTATTGAAAACAGGGACATGCGGCGTGCCGCATGCCGTTCTTTGCACCACTGGGGATGTCACGGCTTCGACGGGTGGCCTGTGTGGCAGGCTGCGTGTCGAGCTTCTCGGTATGCTCGTAAATCTCGCCGGGAACACGGAAAAAGCGAACGATTACTCGTACGCGATGGTGGCTTAAGGCCGCTGTCTGTCCCTCGTCCTGCCTGTCCGTTGGCGGGCGAAGGGGCACCATCCATAACGGAATAGGAGGGCCGACGCCGGCTTAGTACGGCACTCCGAAATCTGATCAGCCTTGGCGGGCGAATCGCCTTGATGACCGGCAATGGTTCGTCCGCGAGACTCCAATAGGTCGACTACACACGTAGACGCCTGACCGTGCATCCATTCGGACCCGGGTTCGACTCCCGGCATCTCCACCAGTGCGCATGAGCCCTGGTTCCGGCAGGTTGGCCGGAGCCGGGGCTCTGCCTTTCCCCGCATCTTCGCCCGCCGTCCATCGGTCCCGCACCGGACGGGCCGCCGGGTCGTCAACACCCTGCCGAAATGAATCCGTCGCGACGCCATTCGTGGGTTCCGGTGCTCCTACTTGTTTTCGCGGCGTGCGGTACGCCCGAAGAGACCGTCGGGCCGGACGCGCTGCGGCTCGACGTCCTGGAGACCGAGCGGAGATTCGCCCGCTCCATGGCGGAGCGGGACTTCGACGCATTCACCGGGTACCTGGCCGAGGAGGCGGTGTTCTTCTCCGGTGAGACGCCACTCCGGGGACGCGCGCAGGTCGCGGCGGCCTGGAGGGGATATTTTGACGGCCCGGATGCGCCGTTCTCCTGGGAACCGGAAACCGTCGTGGTCCTGGAATCCGGTACACTCGCCTTGAGCACGGGACCCGTCTTCGACGAGGAAGGCATCGTGGTGGCCACCTTCACGTCCATTTGGCGTCGGGAGGCGGTCGGAACCTGGCGAATCGTGTTCGACAGGGGATGTTCGGCGTGCCCCGGCTGAGTCGGGCTCAGGCGGCGACCGGGCCTGCGTGGCGTCTCACGGAGACGACGGCAGCGGCAAGAAAGACGCCCACCATGGACAGCCGTGCCCACCACGCGCCGAGCTCCGGCACCAGGTGCCACGCGACGAGCATCGCCGCCGCGAGCGTCACCAGGGGCAGGATGCGGGACCAGCGATAGGCCACGGTGTATCGACGCCGCACCAGCGCGAGAAGGAGCATCGCCATCACCACGTACGCCACGGTCGTTCCCCAGGCGGCGGCCGTCATGCCGAATTCCGGAACCAGCCAGGCATTGACGAGGACCGCCACGGCGCTGCCGGCGAGCGTGCACGGAACGAAGTAACGCGTCGTCTCGGTCAGATACGCGCCCGCCGAGAAGTGGTAGTACCAGCCCTGGAAGGCATAGCCCACCAGGGCTATCGGCACGATCGACAGGCCTACCCAGTAGGCCTCGGCGACAAGGTGGCGGCCGCCGGGCAGCGGAATGGACACGAGGTCCTGCGCGAAGAACGAGACGCCGAGGAGCACGACGAGCGTCCCGGCGGTGAGCAGCAGAAACACCCGTCCGAAGAGGTCAGGCGCGTCCTCGTCCCGTGCCCGCTGCAGGAAGAAGGGCTGCCAGGCGAATCGGAACATCTGCACGGTGAGCGCCATGAAGATGGCGAGTTTCACCATCCCGCCGTAGGCTCCCACTACGTATTCGGCGGCGGCGTGGACGTCGCCTCCCTCGATGGCTGCCCGCGTCGACGCCGGCATGGCGTTTCCGTACAGTTCGAGTACCCGGTCGGCCGGCATCCGCTCCAGGAAGAAGATGTTGACGCGCTCGGTCAGGGCGTATCCAAGGCCTCCCGGAACGAACGGCAGTCCGAAGCGCACCATGGCTCGCCAGCCGGATCCACTGAACTTCGGCCTCAGGTGCCGGGCGAAGATCGGCGCCAGGAGGGCGACCGCCACGGCCGACGAGACGACGTTTGCCACGAGGATCGCCTCGATTCCCATGCCCTGTCCGAGAATCAGCCACAGGTTCAGCACGACGTTCACGACGACCGACAGGGTGCGCACGAAGGCGAAGTACCACGGGCGGTTGGAGAGCCTGAGCTCGGCGTAGGGAACCACCGCCACGGTATCCAGGAACAGGATGGCGGCGGCAAAGCCGAGCAGGTGCCGATACTGCGACTCGAGGCCCACGAGCGGGCCGGCCGCGTCGCGGCCGAACCAGAGCATCGCGGAGAGCACGGCCGACGTCAGGGCCAGTGACGTGACCGCCGTGCTGAAGGCGGTCGAGCGGCCCGAAACGTCGCCCGCGGCGTCAGCGGCGTACTTCAGGTAGGCCGATTCCATCCCGTACTGGTACAGGATGTTCAGGAAGACGAAGGCCGCATAGACGACGATGACCGGCCCGTAGATCTCGGGCGCGAACACGTTCGAGTAGAACGGGAACAGCAGAAAATTGACCGCCCGGGCGAGGATGGACGACACGCCGTAGACGGCGGTCTCCGAGGCGAGCTGGCGGATGCGGCCGCCCCTGGAAGCCATGATCGTTCAGGATCTCGCGCCGTGGACGAGCAGGTAGCGGACGGCGAGCGCATAGCCGGCCATTCCGAGGCCGGAGATCACGCCGACCGCCGCCGCCGCGGTCCGGGACACGTGCCGGAAGCGCTCACGCGCGTACACGTTTGAAATGTGGACCTCGACGACCGGTACGTCGATGGCTGCAACGGCATCGCGGAGGGCCACCGACGTGTGGGAATAGCCGGCCGGGTTGAAGACGATCCCGTCAAAACGCCGGCTCGCAGCCTCGTGCAGGGCGTCGATGAGCGAACCCTCGTGGCCCGACTGCTCGAAGGCGAAGTCGACGTCCGCGAACTCGCTCCGGAGCGAGGCCTCGAGATCGGCCAGCGTTCCGGTTCCGTAGATGTCGGTTTCCCGGGAGCCCAGCAGGTTCAGGTTCGGGCCGTTCAGGACCAGCAGTTTCATGGGCGCGGCCGTAAGGTGGCCCCGCAGTATAGCCGCCCCGGCCCGACCGGCGCAATCAGGCGGCGTGGGCGAGCCGCTGCTGGTTTTCGTGGATGGATACCGACCGGTCGTTCGCGATGAGGTGGTATCCGATCCAGATCAGGAGGAGGCCGAAGAGCTCGCCGACGTACAGACCTTCCACGATGCCGGCGCGTGCCATCGAACCGCCGATGCCCGGGAGAATCGCACCCACCGCGATCCAGACGTTGCCCCACATCCGGGCGCGCATGACCGCTCCCTGCTTCGAGTACTTCACGGCGGACCAGGCTGCGCCGCCGACGAGGAAGATGACGGCATACGTATTGACGAAGGGCGAGAAGGCCCTGACCCATTGCCACTCCAGCACGGCTCCGGACAGGCGGAAGGTCTCGACGAGGGACAGGTCGACCGGCGAGAGCAGCACCGGAACGGCGGCCACTGCAACGAAGGCGACGAGGCTCGCCGAGAGAAGGTTCGCCGTCCGGCGCGAGAACAGGAGGTAGATCGTGCCCTGGGCGAGCGGGGCACCACCGAGCAGGGCGCCGGTCACGTACCAGGCCTTGAAGACGACCAGCTGCCACCCGAACAGGGTGGTCAGCGACTCGGTGACGGTGCCTGCCATGTAGGTCAGGACGCCGATCATCCACCACAGCAGGTACAGCGCGTCCGGCTTCTTCCTCCAGTGGCGGAAGAGCACGATCGCGAAGGGAATCGAGACGAGGGTCGTCAGGATCGGCAGGAAGTGCAGGGGCTGGGCCATGGTTCAGGGCGTCTGGAGGAGACGGAAGAGCCCGATCCGGCTGTGCCGTGCCGGACCGGGCCCCTCCGGGAGCAATTCGATCGGGACGTCTCGGCTATTCGAGCGTGGTCGACCCGTCGGGCTGGATCAGGAACTCGAACGTGTAGTAACGCGACACACTTTCGAGACCGGGCGACTCCGGCGCCCCCCTGTAATAGCTGACGATCCGGAGCTTGGCGTACTTGCCGTCGGCCGTCTTCACGAGGATGACGCGGCCGGGGATCGGCGAGACGATCATGGTCGCGAAGTTGTAGTTGTACCAGCCGTTGCCCGATCCGGTCGGGATGGCCGTGGCCCCCTCCGCATCGGTCGCCCAGCCGGTCGCCGGTGCTTCGACGATCTCCTCGAAGAGTCCCTCGACCACCTGGGCCTCGCCCTGGCCCGGACCGCTCACGCCGCCGTTGACGATGATCGTCGTACCGCGAAACCCGAGATCCCACTCGGTGGAGGCCGAATCCGTCACGATCGCGTTGTCCCGCAGGCTGAAGAACGTGAAGTGTCCATTGCCCACGGGTCCCGTCGGTCCGATGTTGACGGCCGGATCGGCCGGGAGATTCTCGACGGTCGTCGCATCGAGGGGAAGGACATCGCCATCGTCGGAGCCGGAGTCACAGGCCGACAGGCCGACGGCGAGCACGAGGGCGAAGAGCAGGTTGAGGCGAAGAGGAGCTTGCATGGTCTATGGGAAGAGATCGGTTATCGAAGGGTCACGTTGACGCCCGCGAAGAGCAGGCGGCCGGGCAGCGACGGCACCAACGTGGGGTAGGTCGTGTC
>JAHEEH010000059.1:2622-8387 GCA_024640835.1 Bacteroidota bacterium | reverse complement strand
CGAAGCGGTCAGCAGCAGCGTCACGAGGCCGAAAGCGGTGCGGGACACGAGCCTTTTCATGGATTCATTCGAGTTTGCCCGATGAAACGAGTCCGTCGTCGCGAGGGATCGACAGGGTTTCGCGCCGGCCGATGGTCCGTGCGAAGCCGCCCATAGAATACGCAGGAAAATGCAGAGTTCGGATGCAGGTGCGGTTATGACGTGTCGAATCCGGGCTCCTTCCGTAATCTGGAATCGTCAACCGCCCCGACCATGCCCGATCACCGCCGCCACCGAGGGCCGCACCCCGGCGACGCCCGGCTGTTCGCCGCCGACCAGGTGCCCGCCCTCCGCTCGGCCGTCCATGACCTGTCCTGGCTGCTGACCCGGGGGTATGCCGAGCGGTCGAGCCTGAAAATGGTCGGAGACCGGTTCCGACTCAGGCAGCGGCAACGAACGGCGGTCATGCGATGCGCCTGCGGAGACATCGCACTGGGCGGCAGAACGGCCAGGCAACTGGCGCAGGGCTCCGTGTCCGGCCAGACCATCCACCTGGACGGGTACAATGTCCTCACCACGGTCGAGGCTGCCCTGGCCGGAGGCGTGCTGCTCCTCGCCCGTGACGGCTGTCTCCGGGACATGGCGAGCATGCACGGCCACTATCGAAAGGTCGAAGAGACCGTGCAGGCCGTGCGCCTCGTCGGCCTCGCCCTGGAGGAACTCGGCGTCACGGAGTCGACCTGGTACCTGGACGCCCCCGTTTCCAACAGCGGCCGCCTGGCCCGCCTGATCGAGGATGCGGCGGCGGATCCGGGCATCCGATGGCGGGTGGATCTGGTCCCGGACCCGGATCCGGTGCTTGCCGTGTCGACGGAGGTGGTCGCCACCGCCGACAGCGTGATCCTGGACTCCGACATCCGGTGGTTCAACCTCGCCCGCCACGTCGTCCGCACGAGGATACCGGCGGCCTGGATCGTGAACCTTCATCCTGACGGCCGACCGTGAGCGACTCTCCCAGGCTGCTCGCCATCGATCTCGGACTGAGGACGGGATTCGCGTTCTATTCGGACTCCGGACTGCTGCTCCGATACGGCTCGCGGCATTTCGGCTCAACGGCGCAGCTCCGCCGCGCCGCAGCCTCCCTCCTGGACGGGCACAAGGACCTGGAAGTGCTCGCCATCGAAGGTGGAGGGGACGTGGCCCTTCCGTGGCTTCGTGAATCGGAACGACGCGGACTCCAGACGGTGCAGGTTCACGCCGAGCGATGGCGCACACGGCTGCTCCTTCCCCGCGACCGGCGAAATGGCGACAGGGCCAAGAGACAGGCGGGAGTCGTCGCGCGACGCATCATCGAATGGTCCCGGGCCCCGAAACCCACGTCCCTGCGCCACGACGCGGCCGAAGCCATCCTGGTCGGATTCTGGGCCGTGGTCGAACTGGGATGGATCTCCTCCGTGCCGCCCGGGATCGCCCGCGGGTAGACGGGCCACGACACGAAGATCGTCGTCTATTATTTTCTTAGTACTATTGACATAGTACCTCACTCGTTACTATCTACCTAGTAGACCAACCGGCCGACACCATGCGACGAAACCGGAAATCCCTTTCTCCCCTCGGCGAGACGGAGATGGAGGTTCTCCACCACGTGTGGGACCTGGGTCGAGCCTCCGTCGCCGACGTGCGCGAGCGCATCGCCCAGCAACGGCCGGTGGCCTACACCACCGTCATGACGGTCATGCGCAATCTGGCGGAAAAGGGCTACCTGTCCTTCGAGCGCGACGGCAACACCTACCTGTACGCACCGCTCCGCTCCGCGGGCGACGTCCGGCGCAGCCTCGTACACGACCTCGTCCAGAAGGTGTTCGGCGGCTCCCCGACGGCGCTCGTCCAGACCCTCGTCACCGACGAACGCCTGTCCGAAGCCGAGATCGAGAGGATCCGCAGCCTCATCGACGGCATGGAGGAAGGCCATGAGTAGCCTCCTCACCAACGCCGGCGCCGACGCCCTCGTGCTGTTCTGGTGGCCGATCGCCCTGTGGACCGCCGCCGGGCTCGCCGTCACGGGCATCCTGCGGCTCCTCCCGGAGCGGTTCGCGCGCGAACAGTACGAGATGCGCACCGTTGCGCTGGCTTCGCTTCCCGTCGGAATCCTCCTTGCGGCCGTTTTCCGAGCCGTTTCGGTGAAGCCTCTCATCGTCGTCAGTCTTCCGTACGAGATCGTGGTGCGGGCGAACGGAACGGTCACCAGCGAGATGATCGACCTTTCGTCGATCGCCGGCGTTTCGACAGGGTCGCTGCTTCTCGCCCTGGGAGCCGCCGCCGTGGCCACCTTCGGACTCGCCCGGTTCGCGGCCGATCTCCTCGCGCTGGACCGCTTCAGGCAGACGCTCCGTGCGGTCGAGGACCCGGACGTCCTGGACCTTCTCCGTCAGGCCGCGAAGGAGCACGGCATCAGGAGCCGGATCCGTCTCGTGACCTCGAGCCTGGTCCATACCCCGGCCGCCCTCGGCTGGCTCCGACCGACCGTCGTCGTGCCGGAAGCGCTGCTCGGGCAACGGGAGGAGCTGAGACTCATCCTGCTTCACGAAACGGCGCACCTGGCCCGGGGGGATTTCGCACTCGATACGCTCGCCCGCCTTGTCCGAACGCTGTTCGGCTGGCATCCCCTCGTCCGACACCTGTGCCGGACCCATACCTACTGGCGCGAGGCGGCCTGCGACCTGGCCGTGCTCACGGCTCCCCTCGTGGACCGGTCCGCCTACGCCCGCCTTCTGCTCGCCGTCTCCGCTTGCGACGCGCGACCTCAATCCGCACTCGTTGCCTCGATGGCGGCGACCCCATCCCAACTGACCAGGAGAATAGAAGCCATGACCCGCATCCAACATCCCGACATGATGCTGCCCACCGTGCGGCGCTCGCTCGCCATGATCGTCCTTGCCGGGCTGGTCACCTTCACGGCGTGCTCCGATTCGACCCCCACGGTCGTCGCCCCGGCCGCCGACGAACCCGCCGCCAAGGTGGCCGTCACCGACGTCGAGCAGATGCCCGAGATCGTCGGCGGGCTGACGGCCATCGCCGGTTCCATCGTCTACCCGGATCTCGCCAAGAAGGCCGGCATCGAGGGACGCGTGCTCGTCGAGTTCGTGGTGGACGAGACCGGCTCCGTCATGGATCCGACCGTCGTCAGCGGCATCGGAGGCGGCTGCGACGAGGAGGCCATTCGCGCCGTGCAGGCCGCCCGGTTCACGCCGGGAACGAAGGACGGAAGGCCGGTCCCCGTCAAGATGACGATCCCGATCACCTTCAAGCTGCAGTAGATGCCGCGACCGGCCGACAACAGGAAGGGCGCCCCGCTCCGGCGGGACGCCCTTTCCTGTTTCAGACCTGGTCGGGTCAGCGCAGGAGCGTCATCGTCCTCGTAACCGCCTTGCCTCCGGCCTCGAGCCGGTACAGGTACATGCCGGACGCCAGTCGCGAGGCATCGAACGTCACCGTGTGGCGCCCTTCCGGCCTGAACCCGCTCACGAGGGTCGATACGCGTCGACCCAGGATGTCGTACACCTCCAGGCGCACGTCGCCCGAGACCGGGACTCCGTACGTGATCTGCGTCTGCGGATTGAACGGATTCGGCCAGTTCTGCTTCAGTTCGTATGCGTCGGGGACTTCGGCAAGCGGATCGCCTTCGGCGCCTCCGAAATGCAGGTCGCTCACGGTGAGCTCGAACGGACGCTCCCGGCTCTGGTCACCGTATACGTAGAAGGAGACCAGGACCAGGTCCTCGGCCGTGAGACGGCCCGTCCCGTCGGCGCGCCGCAGATCGTCGTACCACAACCGGTAGGTCTTCGGCTCCTCGGTGAGCTTGATGGTGGTGCCGAAATGGTCGCTCGTCGTGACGGATGCCTTTTCGAAGAGCACGCGCGCCTGACCCGTGCCCGACGCGGTGAAGGTGACGTAGCCGAAGTCGGAGAGATCCACGGGTTGGCCGTTCGCCCGCAGGT
Source organism: Bacteroidota bacterium (assembly GCA_024640835.1). GTDB lineage: Bacteria > Bacteroidota > Rhodothermia > Rhodothermales > UBA10348 > JAHEEH01. Next base: position 4,410 of record JAHEEH010000059.1, on the reverse strand, counting down.
AGCGGTACATGACGGCCCAGGTCTTCACGTCGCCGCTGAACGTGGCTGCCCGCTCGACGTCCAGGAAGCCGTCCTTCCGTGCAAGCTCGGTCGCCGGATCGACGTCGAAGTCGTCGACACGCGCACCGGTGCCGTCGAACGTGTAGCTCCACGCCCCGTCGGCGAGATACATCTGGTCGCGCCCGCCGTCCGGCGTTTCGACGAAGAACGTGGCGTCGAAGACCGGACCGAGCGGCAGGTTCACGTGCACGACTCCCTTTTCGTCGGCCGGCGGAAGGAGGACCTCCCGCTCGAACTCGATCCGTCCGCTCCGCTCCGAGAGCGAGTAGCTGCCGCCGGTCAGCCGGACGTGATCCACGCCCGATCCGTTGAAGAGCTCCAGCTGGAGCGAGCCGCGATCGTACCGCCCGGTTCGCACGTAGACCTGCGGAACGGCAGGAGCGGCATACGCCTCGTTGCGGAAGCGGACGGGACCGGTCTGCTGCAGCCCGTGGAGCACCTCCTCCGCCAGCTGGACGGTCCAGGCTTCGCTCCGCGACCACACCTGCAGGTTCAGTACGTCGTCCGAAGCGCGCGGCGCCTCGTACTCGTCCAGGCGGAAGCGACTGTCCACGACGTAGCCGGAGCCTTCCCGGACGGCGACCATGCTGATCGCGTAATCGACGGTTCCGTTCTCCTGGTCGATCCTCGAGACGAGGAACGGGCGCCCGGCCACCGTCGCGCGACCGACCAACGACAGGACACCGCCGCGAAGGCGGTCACAGATCACTTTCGTGTGCTCGTACAGTTCTCCCGTGGTGATCGAGCCGAAGAAGGCACCGATCCGCCGCCCGTCGGCGTCGCGGACGAAGTCCACGGCCACGATATCGTCGGCGTTCGTGATCGGCAGCAGGTCGCGCGGCGACGTCTCGTACGCCGTGCTGCTTCCAGGTCCCGTGGTCGGGATCACGCCCCGGAGAATCTCCGACGCGAGGCGTCCGAACGGAGCCGACCCGGAACCCGGGGTGGTCTTTCCGGCCACGAGGGCTGCACTGTACGGAGTCGGCGCGAGGTCATCGGCAGCGCCGGCATGCTTCCGGTCGAACAGCAACTGCGCGAGTTGCCCCGCCATGGTCCCGTTCGACTCGATGCCGCCCTCGCCGCCACCGGACGCCGGCTGAAGACCGATCTCGCCGTCGTCGTCCTCGTGGACCGGGTAGTTGCCCGGTGTCGAGTCCACGTCGGGCTGGTCCGCGGCACTCACCTCGGCCCAGAAGGTCTGGTCGTCCCCCTCGTAGCTCGCGAGCTCCTGCGCGTTCGGCACGTACAGGACCAACTCGAGCGTCGCGGACGCGCCCACGGCCAGGGACCCGACCGACCACGTCTTCGTGCCGATATCGTAGACCCCCTGGGAAACCGTCCCGTTGGCGTGGCCCAGGTAGACGTCGGGATATACCGGCGTGCCCGGGGGAATGAACGTGTAGACCTCCACGCCTGTCGCCGTGAACGGATCGCGACCCGTGACGGGCCTGTTGCTCAGCGTGACGGTGTACGTGACCGTGGTCGCGGGATCCGGATACAGGGTATCCGTCTCCACGAGGACTTCCAGGTCGACGTGGTCCGGTACGACGGGCGGCTCGATGGGCGGCAGGTACGGGAAATCCCCGGTGTCCGTGTGCTTCATCTGCGTTCCGCTCGAGATGTACCCGACGGGACTGACGGCAGCCGGCTCGTCGAATCCCTGGTCGATGCGGAATACGTAGGTTGCCGTGTAATCGGAGTTGGCCGGAGCGAACAGCGTGCCGGTCA
>JAHEEH010000059.1:0-2612 GCA_024640835.1 Bacteroidota bacterium | reverse complement strand
GCAGGGCGTCGGCCGGCCAGTCCAGGTAGGCCGCGGGGGTGAACGAGAGCGCCTGGCTCCGGCCCAGTTCCCCGGTCCTTCCCCTGACCGTGATAACCAGCGGCGCGCCGGCCGTCGGGTTGGTCGGGACGTGATCGGCAGACAGGACCTTGTTCGCGTTTGCAGCGATGGTCTCCTCGACGGCCGCGAACGTGAACTCCTTCGAAACGGGAGTCTGCGTGATGCCGCCCTGGTCCTCGCAGTCGACCCTCACCGTGAAGGCCTGCGGGACCTCGGTCTCGACCAGGGCCTTCAGGTAGAAGTACGCGACCACGGTCTGCCCGGCCGCCACCGGACCCAGGTCCACCACCCCGTCCTCATGGTCCGCCAGTCCGATGCTGCCCGGACCGAGCAGGATCGTCGCGGTGACGTCTTCCCAGTCCGATGCCGACCCATTCTCCACGGACACGGCCGTATACATTCCGAACAGGTCCTTTGGCGTGTCGATGTAGAACGTGGTGCCGGAACGAAGCGAGAGTCTCCAGTCGACCGCCTGCGCCCGCACATCGGCCGCTCCGAGGACCGCAGCGACCACCAGGATCCAGGCGATCGGACGCCCAAGGCCGTTCCATGCCCGGCCCCACCTGCACGCAAAAGGGGAGAAAAGGGTCGAAGCGTTCATTTCGGAATCCTCAAGTGCGTTCGCCCGCACCCGCTCGCCCCTTCCAGCTCATGCCCCATCCGTAGAAGGCGATGAAGATCATCACTTCGATGGGAAGGCCGAACAGGACGAACAGGATGGGCAGGTAGATCATCCCCCCCACGTGCAGGATGACGGCGTGGAGGGCGTACTTGAGGGGAATCAGTACGTACAGGTAGGCCATGACGCCGACCGCAAGCCCGACTTTCCTGCCGAGGCTGAAGTCGAACAGCCAGTGGGTCAGCGAAAGGACGATCGGAACGAGGGCGATGACCGTGACGCCGGCCGCGAGCAGACCCGAAACGTACCCGCCCACGGTGTAGGGCAGATCGCGTCCGGGAAGGGCATGGTAGATGACGGACATGCCGTGCAGGAGCACGATCATCCGCAGGAAATACCTCAGCGGCGCCTTCTCGGGAGAGATGACGAACGAGACGATCAGCAGCACCAGAAGCGCCACGGCATTGGCGATGACCGTGAACGTGGTCGGTTGTGGGCCGTCGATGATGGACTCCGGAAGGACGAGCACGGTCCTCCCCCCGACCACGTAGTGCACGGCCGCGGTCCGGTCCGCCATCCCCAGCGGGTCACGAAGCAGGTCCAGGACCCACACCCAGCCCTCGCCGGCCCACGGGAGGATGGCCACCCAGATCGCGCTGATCACGAGTCCGAGGACCAGCATCCCCAGGGGATGTGTCGTCGCCTCCTCGCGGGCGATCCCACGATGCAGGTGCAGGTAGGTCGTCGCCCGACGGGCGTACTGACGATCGGTATGATGGGCCGCGGTGCTCATCGGTCTCCGAAGTGGATGAACAGGCCCGCCTCGACACCGCCGCGCCGGTAATAGTCGTTTTCGTACCAGATCCCGGAGATCGTGAATCCGGCCTTGCGGCTGATCCATTCCCGCCAGGTCAACTGCGCCGTCCAGCTGCTGAAATCGACGAGAATGTCCAACGGGCCGAGAACCTGGTAGGCCTCCGTGCCGAAGCCGCCACCCAGTGTCACGTTCCGCGTGCCGTACCGGCCCACGGTCAGCGCCGCGTGGACATAGTGCGACCAGACGTCACCGGGTGTACTGAACGTCCACCGTGCCCCACCCTGGAGGATCCAGGGGCGCACGCCGTAATACTGGAATTCGGGGCCGAAACCCGTGTCTTCGTGGCCATCCCAGACGCTCTGGTGAAAACCGGATCCCATCAGCAGCAGGCGCCGCTCGGGGCCGGTCTTTAGACCGAGCCGCAGGTCGCCGCGCCACTTGGGCGTGTAGATGCTCCTGGTGGATGTCTGGAAGCCGACGCGGCCGAACCAGCGGTCCTGGTCCAGCACGTACTCGAGCTTGTACACGAACGCCTGCTCTCCGAGCCGGTCCTCGGCCACGACCTCCCCCAGCCACAGGTTGCGCGACCCGGAGGGGACCTGGAGGCGGAAGTAGAGGGCGTTCCACGGGGAGATGTCGTCCGAGTACCGGTGCAGCATCGTACCCAGCTCGGCCACGTTGCGGGCCGGCGGCAACACGTCCTGGGCCTTGATCCCCGGTGCAAAGCCGAGGGCCAGGAGGAGCGCAGCGAGTCGATATGGGCGTGCGAGTCGGGTCACGTCAGGCTGCCGCCGCGTCCGAGCGGTCTTCGGTGATCTCGAGCTGCTCGCGCAGGATGCGCGCGATCCGCTCTCCCGACCGGCCGTCGCCATAGGGGTTCTCGATCGATGCCATGCGCTCGTACACCTTCGGGTCGGCGTGCAGGGTGTTCACCCAGCTCCGGATGGCGGCAGGATCGGTTCCGACCAGCACGCCTCCTCCGGCGTCGATGAGTTCGGGACGCTCGGTATTGCGACGCGCCACGAGGACAGGCCTCCCGAGGGCCGCCGCCTCCTCCTGGATGCCACCCGAGTCGGTTATGGCCAGCCACGAGTGGCGCAGTACCCAGAGCATCTG
>JAHEEH010000058.1:2566-8405 GCA_024640835.1 Bacteroidota bacterium | reverse complement strand
TCTACAAGGTCGGACCGGTCAGCGAGGACGCCTCCACCGTTACGTTCCAGTGGGAGGCGCTCGCTTCCGTCTCGACCATGCGGTTCGAACTGGACTGCTTCGACCTCGAGACAGGCCAGGTCGTGCCGGAAGACGAGTTCGCCTGCCCTTCCGGGTCGGACTTCCAGTTCGCCTACAACGGCGGCCGGATTCCTCACGCCGTCATCTTCCAGAACTCGCCGGAAGGAGTCCAGATCGGGTATTCCACGGAACCGTTCGAGAACGTGGATTTCAGCGATGTCGCGTCGATCCCGCTGACCCTGGACCTGGTGGACGTTCCCTTCGTGTTGGTCGCCGTGATCCGGACGGCCCCGGGCAACCTCTACAAGGTCGGACCGGTCAGCGAGGACGCCTCCACCGTTACGTTCCAGTGGGAACTCCTGGGGTCGGTCGGTACCGGCGTCGAGCCGGACGTCGAGTCCCCGCGCTCGTTCACACTCAGCCAGAACTACCCCAATCCGTTCAATCCCACGACCACGATCTCTTTCGAGCTTTCCGGTGCCGGAGAAGCCACGCTGGTGGTCACCGACCTTCGGGGACGCACCGTCCGGGCGCTTGCCTCGGGTATGTTGCCGGTCGGCCGTCACGAGGTGTCATTCGACGGCTCCGGATTGAGGTCGGGCCTCTACTTCTACACCCTTGCCGTGGGTGACCACCGGCAAACGCGCGCGATGTTGCTCCTGAAGTAGCGTTGTCCGGCACGGCGATCCCTGGCGCCTCCGGCGTCGCCGGGGCGGCCGTCACCCTGTCCTGCTCGGCCGGGCCTCGCCCCCTACTTGAATCGCCGATCCGTTGGACCTACCCTGTAGCATTCCCCTCCCGAAGCGGATCCGTGCCGCCATGAATCGTCTCCTCGCGTTCATTGCCATCACCACCCTCGCAGCCTGCGACACGGGGATCACCGAGAGGACGGCCGAGGCCGACCCGGTGGCGGAGGTCGCCGCGAAGCGGTCGAAGACGCTCGTATGTCACGTGGGCAACGAGGCGGGGCCGGCCGGAGAAGGCTACGATCCCTCGTGCCTGCCCGGTGCCAGCAACGGCTGGTTCTGTCCCGATGCCGGCAAGATCGATCTCCTCGAGGTGGCAGACGCCTCGAAACACCTGGGCAATTCCGCTCACGCGTTCGGAGGCGTTGCCGACTACGAGCCCCTCTCGAAGGGTGCCAGCGGGGTCGGGAAGGACGACGGCGACGGAAACGGGATCGATGACGGGTGTGAGGTCGCGCCGTCGTGCCCGTGCTGGAACGCGACCGAGCTGGAACTCGTGACCCGCGACAACCTGGCGCCGGACTCCTGCCCGACGATCGGCGACCCCGACGTGGCGGCGGTCGTCAGCGCTGGTGACTTCCCGTGGGGATTCGTCGCCTCGAAACCCCCTGCGTCGGCCGAGCCGTATTGCCAGGTGCTGTATCCGGTCGAAACCTACGTGCCGATCACGACCGATCAGGCCGACGCCTGCATCGCCCAGATCGTCGCACGATGCGAGGAGATCGGGGCGGTCGACGCCGGCCTGACCGCAACGAAACTCAGCGGCCGAACACGTAGGTGAGCCCGAACTTGTGCGAGTCGCCGATCGTGTCCTCGCGCATCATCACGAAGGCGTAGTCCACGGCGACCATCCGCCAGGACAGGCCCAGGCCAGCGGCATAGGTCCGCGCGTTGATGCCGCCTCGAAGGGCGAATGCGAAGTCGTCGAACGACTGCGAGAACTCGAGACCTCCGCCGTACTTGAACGAGAGATCCTGCCCGTTGGCCACGCTGAGCACCTTGATGCCCTGATCGTTCTCCTGCGTGTGCATGGACGCGGTCAAGAGGAGGTGCCGGGTCTCCCACTGGAACCGGTAGGCGGTGCCCAGTGCGTAGTACGGCGGCAGCACCTGCTCACCGCCCACATTCTTGGCCACGACACCGATCGTCCAGTTCTGATCGAGCAGGGGCTTGATCATGAGACCGCCGTCGAAGGCCAACTCGCCGTTCGTGGGAGCGATCGAGGTGACGATCGTCCGGTTGAGGGTGACGCCGAGCGCCACCCGTTCACCGAGCGGCATCCCGAAGGCGACGAGGAAGCTGTTCACGGCCATGGTGCTCGTCGATCGATCGATGCCCTGCTCGAGCTCCGCACCCTGGCGGATCCAGGACAGCCCGATGGCACCCGACCCGAGGGGCTGAGCGAAGGCCGCGTGATCCACCATCACCTGGCTCACGTCCGAGAACAGCCAGTGCATCACGCTCACCTCACGGTGATCCAGCCGGCCCAGACCCGCCGGATTCCAGTAGACGGCGTCCGCGCCGTCGGCGATGGCCTCGAAGGCCCCGCCGAGTCCCGCTGGCCGTGCACCGAGAACCAGGTCGGCGTTCTGTGCTGCCGCGGGCCCGGCGACCGTCAGAAATGCGACGGCGACTGTCAGAATCTTGTACATCGCTTTCATTGCGCTGTTGTCTTTGGTCTTGACAGAGGTTGCGAGTCCGCGTCGGTTACTGGACGACGCCGATCGGCTTGCGGATCACCTGACCGCCGCCGGTATCGTCTCTGTATTCGAACACGTAGATGTAGATGCCGCTTCCGACGTAGCCGTCGAAATCGTTCTTCCCGTCCCAGTTGCGGTTGGCACTGCCGGATACCCGGTCACGATCCGCTATCGTACGGACCAGGTCCCCTTCGAGATCGTAGATCTTGAGGGTCACATCACCACTCCGGGGCAGTTCCATTACCGCCGTCGTGCCCTCCGAGGCCCGGAACGGATTGCGGGTCCAGTACATGTTGAACTGGTCCGATCCCTCGTCCACGCCCAGGGCGTACACCGAGAAGTGGTTCGTCCAGGTGTCGACGAAGTTCTCCGAGGTCGACCGACCCTGCGCCTCCGCCTTGATCCACGTGGTGCCGTCCCAGTAGAAGACCGCCAGTGCGTTCTCGTCGAAGTCGGGCACGCCGTCCTGGTCCACGTCCAGATCGGAGTCGGCGTACGTGAGCCGGATCAGGAACATCTTGTGGAACACGAGCCCCTCCGGACCGAAGCGGTGCCCTGCGCCGATGAGGGTCACGTTGTCGTCCACCGGTTTGGGCAGTTCATCGACCGGGAAGCGCTCGATGGTGATCTCGTAATCATCGAGCAGCGCGCCATCCGGCACCTGGACGAGGGTGCCGTCCGGTGACGTGACCGTCCCGCCGGACTCTCCAATGAGCTGGGTCTCTGTGGCCGGTATCCGGGTGAGCGTGAAGGCGACGTCGGTCCGGTTGCCGGCCCCGTCGATGACGGAAACCAGCACGTCGTTGACACCCTCCACGAGCCGGATCACTCTCGAGAATTCCTGGTCCTCGGTCGGTGCCAGCACGAAGGGGGAGTCATGTACGTCATTGCCGACCGCGTTGCGGACGTGGATCTGGACCCTGTCCACGAAGTCGGACTGCGGCGCATCCTCGTACGAACCGGTCAGAAGAACCTCCTCCGTGTAGATCTCACCGGAGAGACCCGAGCCGTTCCGCGGTGCCGGCTGCACGTCGACCGACAGCACCGGCACCTCGTTGTCGAGCCTCACGTTGCCCGTCCGGCTCGAAGCGTTCGGCACGATATCCTCGGCCGCGATGGTGAAGGAGAAGATCCCGGTCTTTCCGGAGGACACGTCCACGGCTCCCGTGAACACGTCGTCTCCCGCCACGGCGTCGCCGTTCGTGCCGTCATCGACCATCAGCTGGTCCACGGCCCCTGTGTTCACATCGACCGCCGTCAGGAAGACGCGATCCGCGTTCAGCCCGGCCGTCGCATCCGTCACCAGGGCGGTGAAGAGCACCGTCTGTCCATCGCGTGCTGCCACCTGGCCTTCCGGATAGATCACGGCCACGTTCCGGATGGCCGGCGGTACGCGGTCGACGAGGAAGTCGAGCGCGAGCGGCTTGCCCCACTGGCCCGTCACGTCCTGGGCGCGCACGTAGAGCGTGTGATGCCCTTCCGAGAGCGCGGCGATCGACAGCGGAGCCGTCACCTCCTCCACACCCGAGTCGAACGCCCCGTCGACCGGATCCATGGGGATGCCCTCCCCGGGAAGTCCGATCACGTCCACGTAGTATTCGGCGGCCTGGATCGCATGCTCGTCGTCCGTGACGGTGGCGAAGATCACCGCGTCCGTATTGAGGATCAGGTCCTCGTCGTCCAGGTCCAGAGCGGTGACGACCGCCCCGGTATTGTCCAATTCCAGGTCGACGGAGCCCGACGCCGTGTTGCCGACCGCGTCGGTGGCCGTCACCGTCACGGCATACGTACCGTCGGCGCGGCCGTTCGTGTGGCTGATCGTGTACCGGATCCGGTAGGTTCCGTCACCCCGGTCTTCCACATCCTCCGTGGTGGCAACGAACGAATCGTCGAGCGACGAGAAGTCCGCGCTCACCGCGTAGCCGGCCGCGTCGAAGGTCGCCAGCAGCGACACCGTCTCGCCGTCCGCGTAGATGTTGTCCGGATCCAGGACGACCAGGCTCTCGAACACGGGAGCGCTGTTGTCCAGTACGATCGCCCCGTCGTCGGTCACGGATGTTTCGTTCGGCACGACGTCCGCAGCGGCGATCGTGAACGGAAACTCGCCGGTCATCCCGGTCGAAACCACCACCTCGGCCGTGAAGACATCATCGCCCGCCACCGCGTCACCGTTGGTACCGTCGTCGTACATCACCTGGTCGACCGCTGCCGCACTGAGATCGGCTGCGGTCAAGGTCACCCAGTCCAGCCCAGCCGTGGCATCGGTCACCAGCGCCGTGAAGACGATCGTCTGACCGTCACGCGCCGCGTCCTGACCATCAGGATAGATGACCGTCACGTCCTGGATGGCCGGCGGGACCCGATCGACCACGAAGTCGAGCGATGCCGGTGGGCCCCAGACCCCCGTCACGTCCTGCGCCCGAACGAAGAGCGTGTGCTGCCCCTCGTCGAGTGCCGCGATCGGCAGCGGGGCCGTGACGCCCTCGCTCAGCGCGTCGAAAGCGCCGTCCGAGGCGGCCATCGCCGTGCCCTCGCCCGGCTGACCCAGCACGTCGATGAAGTACTCGGCAGCCCGGATCGCGTTGTCCTCGTCCGTCGCCGTCGCCGTCATCGCGTCGTCGGCGTTCAGGATGTCGTCGGCGTCGTCGAGCGCGAGATCCGTGACGACCGCGCCCGCATTGTCGAGCACGAGGTCCACCGATCCCGACGCCGCGTTGCCGACCGCGTCCGTGGCCATCGCCGTCACCGCGTACGTGCCGTTGGCCGCGCCGTTCGAGGCCGAGATCGTGTAGCGGATGGCGTACGTGCCATCCCCGAGATCCTCGACGTTCTCCGACCCGGCGACGAAGGTGTCGTCGAGCGACGAGAAGTCCGCGCTCACCGCGTAGCCGGCCGCGTCGAAGGTCGCCAGCAGCGACACCGTCTCGCCGTTCGCGTAGATGTTGTCCGCGTCCTGGACCTCAAGACTCGTGAAGACGGGCGCATCATTGTCCAACACGACCCCGCCACCGACCGAGCTCGCGTTCGGCACGACGTCCGACGCCGCAATCATGAAACCGAATTCGCCCGTCTGACCCGAGTTCACGACGACCTCCGCCGTAAACACGCCATCGCCGGCAACGGCATCACCGTTCGTGCCGTCATCGAACATGGCTTGGTCGACGGCGGCCGCGTCCAGGTCCCCCGCCGTCAGCATCACCGCGTCCAGCCCCGCCGTGGCATCGGTCACCAGCGCCGTGAAGACGATCGTCTGACCGTCACGCGCCGCGTCCTGACCATCAGGATAGATGACCGTCACGTCCTGGATGGCCGGCGGGACCCGATCGACCACGA
>JAHEEH010000058.1:0-2466 GCA_024640835.1 Bacteroidota bacterium | reverse complement strand
CCGCGCTCACCGCGTAGCCGGCCGCGTCGAAGGTCGCCAGCAGCGACACCGTCTCGCCGTTCGCGTAGATGTTGTCCGCGTCCTGGACCTCAAGACTCGTGAAGACGGGCGCATCATTGTCGAGCATGACCGTCCCCGACACCTCTGATGCGTTCCCGACCGCGTCCGACGCGGAGATCGTGAAGCCATAGCTGCCGCTCGCCGTCTGGGTGACGCTGAGGGTAGCCGTGAAGACGCCGTCGCCGGCGACAGCATCGCCGTTCGTTCCATCGTCCACCATCAACGTGCCGGTGGCAGACGAGGCATCGACGTCAGCGGCTGTCAGCATGGCGGTTGCCGGATCGAGCCCGCTGTAGGCGTCACCGACGAGCGCCGATACGACGATGGCCTGTCCGTTCGCCGCCATCGACTGACCCTCGGGATAGGCCACCGCAACCGCCTCGATCGTCGGCGGCGCGTTGTCCACCACCACGACCGTCGCTGGCGATACCGTGGAGAATCCCAGCGAGTTCGTGGCCCGCACCTGGATCACGTGCTCGCCATCCCGCTCGCCTTCGGTACTCCATTCGAAGGAGCCGGCGAATTCCGACGCGTCGGGGACCGACGTCTCGACGACCGCGCCGTCGATCAGGAGTTCCACCGAGCTCAGGGTCAGGAATTCGTTGGTCGACGCCGAATAGTCGACCGTCGCGAGTCCGGACAGGATTTCGTTCGGAAGCGGTGCGTTCACGAAAACGTCCGGATCGGAGAGGTTCGCGGTCGATCCCGAATTGTCGATCCGGATCTCCATCGGAACGGAAACCGGATCCACCTCGCCGTCGAACACCTCGTACACGAGGATGAGTTGGTCGGAGGGCGACACATCGTACTCAGCCGTGTTCAGCGTCGCCGTCCAGATCGGGATGGCCTGGTCCACGATGCGCGTGAGCTCGCCGCTCCCGAGTATCGTGACCGCTCCCGCCGAGGGATCCGGGTAGCGGATTTCGTAACGGATCCGCTCGATGCCGTAGCCCGGATCGGGATCACTTGGGTCAAGGGCATACACCGCCAGCGGATACTCTCCGCTCAGCACGTCGTAGCGCTCCGGGTAGATGGGCTGGATGAACGGACCGCCGGTCTGCAGGAAGCCCCAGCCGAGCGCGTCGTACACCGGGTCGACCGGGTCGATGACGCGCTGCTTGTCGTTGATCGTGGCGCTCCACCAGTAGCTCCTGCCGGTGGCACTGTCGTAGTACTCGAGCAGCGCGCCGAGCTCGTCCTCCGGAACCACGTTCAGATCGTTGGGGGAACCGGTCGAGAACGGGACACTCATCTCGACCTCCCACGCCCCCGAGGTCGAAACGGCGGCCGCGCCGGAACCCTGCGACGCCGCATCCGCGACCCAGTTGTTCGAGTCGAAGTTCCAGTCCTGGAACGCGCCGGCACCCGTCACCCGCGCGGCATTGTCCCCCGCGTTCAGCACGAAGTCACGGTCTCCCCCGGCCGGGCCGTCATCGAAATACACGGCCAGGTAGTCGGCCGGCGCGGGAGTCCGGCCCTCGATCGAAAGGCCGAAGATCAGGTTGTTCGGGCTGGCGGTCTCCTTGAGGCGCAGCGTCGCCGGATACTTGCCGCCGGCGAGGTCCGTCAGGATGATGTCCTTCTGGAAGGCGAACCGCCAGTTGGCATCGCCGGAGATGTTGCCGTCGATCGTCGGGACGATGCCGAGCGCGGCCAGCGATACGACGTTCCGGTCGGCGATCGCGTTGCCGAGCGTCTCGATCTGGCCCCATCCTCCGATTCCGCCCGGTGCGGGCAGCGACGGGTTGGTCGGACTGCCGTTGGCGTCCAGCCAGTAATACACGGCGCCGGTATTCAGGGTGATCCTCGGGAAGACCCCGATCTCGTCGCCCGGAGCGATGTTGACGTAGGAGTTCAGCGCGTCCGGGAGTTTGGACAGCGGAAAGGCAAACTCGAAGTTGTACAGCCGCTCCGCCGCGGACGTCCCTTTCCGGAGTCCGATGCCTCGAACGGCCCTGGTGGGATTGGGCACCCATCCCGTTCCGTTCCAGTGGCCGTCCTCCAGGAACGTGCCGTTCGCCCGGGCGCTCACGTAGTACTCACCCGGTGCCGCCGCGGAACCCTGCAGGGAGCCGAGCGCCCCCTGGTCGAAGAACAGGGTGAGCCTGTTGTCGATCGACGAGTTGGGAAGCTGCACGGCCACGCCGATGTACAGCGAATCCAAGTCGTTTCCGATGAGCATCGTGAGCGGCCTGGGATCGCCCGTGGGCGATCCGTTGATGCCCATGCGCATCACGCGGACGTAGCCCGCCTGCCAGTCGTCGGGGTCGAGCGACGCCGCGATCTGCCCGTCGCTCACGTTGGGACGGGTGGACGGGGAAACGCCGTAGGAGAACAGCTGAAGCGCGTCACCTCTTTCCTGCGCGAAGACCGTCGAAGCGGTCAGCAGCAGCGTCACGAGGCCGA